>DATLZA010000025.1 GCA_035574235.1 Planctomycetota bacterium
CAAGGGCTGCGCCGGGGACCGATCGCCTCGTGGTAGAGGTGGGCCAGGCGAACCAGACGCCGCATGACCCGGCAATCCAGGTACGAAAGAGCGATCAGGTGCTCCCCGAGGGGGTGGTAACGATGTCCCTGATCAGTCCACTTCGGGCTTACGGCCGTTCCAGCTCCTCCAGGAACCCCCGGATCTCCGGATCGTCGGGCTGGACGGCCGCGGCCTCCAGCAGGAGCGCCTTGGCATAGGCCGGCCCCTTCTCGTGATAGTGAAGGTAGGCCAGAAGCGTCTTGGCCTCCACGTCCAGCGGATTCTGCCGCACCCGATCCTCGAGCGCCGCCAGGAGGCGCGCATACTCCTCGGAACTGAGGACCTCGGCGGGCCGGATCCTCCGGAGCCACCGGGGATCCGCCCCCCGCGCCCGGGCCAGGAACGCCGCCGCTTCCCGAAGATCGCCCCGCGCCAGACTCGACAGAGCGAGGTAAAGATACGAATCCGGCACGGCGCGGAAGAGATGAAGCTCCGCCGGTCCGTACCGGCCGGCGCGCAATTCTTCGATGCCGCGCTCCAGCCGCTCGCGCGCCTCGCGACGGTCCAGGTCCGCCCGCGACGGCTCCGGCGACGACGATGGCGCCCGAGGGGAAGGCGAAACGGCCGGCGGCGCAGGAGCGGAAGGTTCCGCCGCGGGCGGCGCGCTCAGGGGCGCCGCCGAAGGCGGCGCGGGGAGCGGCGGCGCCGGCGCGCCCAGCAGTTTCTCGAGCTCCGCCACGCGGGCCCGTTCCCGATCCCGCTCCCCGGCCAGACGGCGGATTTCGAGAACGGCAAAGAACGTGGTCCCGGCGAAACCGACCACAAGGATTGCGAAAGCCCACCGCAGCGGGGATCGCGGCCGGCTTGGCTCTTCGGGAAAGAGCCCCAACGTGGCCATGGCGAACCCCCATGGTAGCGCATCCGCCGAGGGGGAACCACCGAATTCGCGCCCCCTCCGCGTCGGAAAGAACACGTTTCTGAAGCCCGCCCGTGGCCTCCCGGCGGAATCCGGCGCGGCACGCAGATTGCTCAAAAGCGGCTATAATGCAAAATGGCATGCAGCCCGGCCGACCCTACCGCCCCGAGGCCCTGGCCATCGTGGCCCTGGCGCTCCTGGCCACCTTGGCCCTCCTGGGAACCCACATCCTGCTTCCCTGACCGCCGCCTGCCCTCCAACCCGCCAAACTGACAGATCCGCTCACCCTTGAAAGATTCGATTGCAATATGCTAGAAAGTAGGAACTTATAAACGACCTCGACCTCAAGCCCTGGTACGGAACTTGCGGAAGGTTCGCGGTCCGTGGAAAAGGCCTGGTCATAAGGAGGACGCCGTCTTATGCCGACGTACGACTACGAGTGCGGCGGGTGCCGTCACACTTTCGAAGTCTTCGAAGGCCTGCACGCCCAGGGACTTCGGGAATGCCCCAAGTGCGGCAAGAAGCAGGCCCGGCGTCTCATCGGCATCGGCGCCGGCCTTGTCTTCAAAGGCTCCGGCTTCTACGTCACCGACTACAAGCGCTCAGGGGGTGGAAACGCCTCCGAAGCTCCGGCCAAGTCCGAGAAGAAGGATTCTTCCTCGTCGGAAAGCCGTAAGACCTGAAGCCGCGGCGCCGGCGCCAGCCCGTGTGGTTAAGCCCCGCCTCTCCGAAGCCCTCGCCCTGACCCTCCTTATGGCCTCCGCCTGCGCGGCTCCGGCGACCTCCTTGGGACCCGACGAGGACCCCTACCTCTGGCTCGAGGAAATCGACTCGGAGCGCGCCCTCGCCTGGGTCCGCGAGCGGAACGAGAAAACCCTCCGGCGCCTCGCCCACGATCCCCTCTACCCCTCCCTCGAGGAGGACGTCCGCCGCATTCTCACCGCGCGCGACCGCATCCCCCTGCCGTCCCTCGAAAGCGGCTGGGTCTACAACTTCTGGCAGGACGCCGACCACGTCCGCGGACTCTGGCGACGCACCCGCCCCGAGGAATACGCCCGGGATGAACCCGCCTGGGAAACGCTCCTCGACCTGGACGCCCTGGCGCGCCGCGAAAACGAAAACTGGGTCTGGCAGGGCGCCTCCGTCCTGCCCGGCTCCGACCGCGCCCTCGTCTTCCTCTCCCGCGGCGGCAAGGACGCCCGCGTCGTCCGCGAATTCGATCTCTCCC
Source organism: Planctomycetota bacterium (assembly GCA_035574235.1). NCBI lineage: Bacteria > Pseudomonadati > Planctomycetota > Planctomycetota bacterium. Next base: position 2,166 of record DATLZA010000025.1, read on the forward strand.
GCCGCGCCTTCGTGCCCGAGGGCTTCTTCCTCCCCGAAGCCAAGTCCCGCGTCGCCTGGCTCGACGCCGATACGCTGCTCGTGGGCACGGACTTCGGGCCGGGATCCCTGACCGATTCCGGCTATCCCCGACAGGTCCGCCGCTGGCGGCGTGGCGCCCCGCTGGCCGACGCCGAGCTCCTCTTCGAAGGCGCCCCGAGCGACGTCTCCGTCTCCGCCTACACCTCCTTCCGCCCCGAAGGACGCCTCGCCGTCCTCCTCCGCGCCCCCTCGTTCTTCCAGGAAGAGTGCCGCCTTCTCGAGCCCGACGGCACGCTCCTTCCGGTTCCCTTCCCGTCCGACATCGACTTCCGCGGCGTTTTTCAGGGCCGTCTGCTCGGGCTCCTGCGCCGCCCCTGGCGCGTGGGCGACCGGAACTTCCCCGCCGGCTCGCTCGTGGCGCTCCCGGCCGGCGCCCCGCCGGAGCGGGCGGAACTCCTCCTGGCCCCCGACGAGCGCACCTCCCTTCTCGGAGTCTCCGGCTCCCGGAGCGCCCTCTACGTCTCGGCCCTCGAGAACGTCCGCGGCCGCCTCTACCGCCTGGCCCCCGGTCCCTCCGGATGGTCCCGCGCCGCCGTGCCCCTGCCGGACCACGGCGCCGTGGGCGTCGTGTCCGCCGACGACGCCGACGACCTCCTCTACCTGCGCTACGAAAGCTTCGCGGTTCCTTCCACGCTCTACGTCCTGGAGAGCGCCTCCCGGGAACCCCGCCCGATCAAGCGCCTCCCCGAACGCTTCGACGCCCGCGGCGTCCGCGTGGACCAGTTCGAAGCCGTCAGCGCCGACGGCACCCGCGTGCCCTACTTCGTGGTCGGCCGCGAAGGCCGCGGCCCGCGTCCGACGATCCTGCACGGGTACGGCGGCTTCGAGATTCCTCAGACCCCCGCCTACCTCGGCACGCTGGGAAAGGCCTGGCTGGAGTCCGGCGGACTCTACGTGCTGGCCAACATCCGGGGCGGCGGCGAATTCGGCCCGCGCTGGCACCAGGCGGCCCTGCGGGAAAACCGGCCGCGCGCTTTCGAGGACTTCCTGGCGGTGGCGGAAGATCTCGTGCGCCGCGGCCTGACCGAACCCCGGCGCCTCGGAATCCTCGGCGGTTCCAACGGCGGACTGCTCGTGGGCGCGTGCCTCACCCGCCGCCCGGACCTCTTCGGCGCCGTCGTCTGCCAGGTGCCCCTTCTGGACATGCTGCGCTACCCGCGGCTCCTGGCCGGCCGGAGCTGGGTGGCCGAATACGGGGATCCGGACGATCCCGCCATGGCGGCGGCGCTGCGCTCCTACTCGCCCTACCACAACGTCCGCCCCGGCGTCCGCTACCCGCCCGTTCTCTTCATCACCTCGACGCGCGACGACCGCGTCCATCCCGGCCATGCGCGCAAGATGGCTGCGCTTCTCGAAGCGCGGGGAAACGGCGACGTCCTCTACTACGAAAACATCGAAGGCGGCCACGGCGCGGCCGCCAACCTCGAGCAGCGCGCCCGAATGCTCGCGCTCCAGTACCTGTTCTTCCGGCGCACCCTCGGCGGCTGACCTATACCCCGGCCCCCGCCAGCCGCTCCCGGAGCCCCGAAATCCTCCCGGCGTGATCCGTGCGGCGCACCGCCAGCGCCAGCGCCCGCCGCGACCCCACCAGCACCACCAGCCGCCGCCCCCGCGTCACCCCCGTGTACAGCACGTTCCGCGAAAGCATCCGGTAATGCTGAAGGTGCAGCGGAATCACCACCGCCGGATACTCCGATCCCTGGCTCTTGTGGATCGAGCAGGCGTAGGCCGGCACCACCTCGTCGAGCTCCCCGAAGTCGTACCGCACCTCCCGCCCGTCGAAGTCCACCGCCACCTCGCGCTCGACCTCGTCGATCGCCGTCACGAACCCCAGGTCGCCGTTGAAGACCTCCTTGTCGTAGTTGTTGCGGATCTGCATGACCTTGTCCCCCCGCCGGTACGAAAACCCGAAGCGCAGAACCGCCGGCCCCGGCGTCCGGTTGAGTTCCCTCTGGAGCCGCTCGTTGAGCGCCCGGGCGCCCACCTCCGAACGGTTCATGGGCGTGAGCACCTGCACGTCCCGCACGGGGTCCAGGCCGAACCGCGCGGGGATCCGCTCCCGCACGATCCTCACCACTTTCTCCACGACCTCCGCCGGCTCGCCCGCCTCGACGAAGAAAAAATCCTGCAGCCCCTCCCCCCCCGCCTCCAGGACCGGCATCCGTCCCCGGTTGATCCGGTGGGCGTTCGTCACGATCCGGCTGCGCGCCGCCTGGCGGAAAATCTCCGTCAGCCGAGCCACCGGCACCGCTCCCGATTCGATGAGATCCCGCAGCACCGTGCCCGGACCGACCGACGGCAGCTGATCCGCATCCCCTACGACCAGAAGCGCCGCCGACGAAGGCACCGCGCGCAGAAGCTGGTTCATGAGAACCACGTCCACCATCGACGCTTCGTCGAGCACGACGACATCCCCTTCGAGGGGACGGGAGCGTCCCCGCTTGAACTCGCCCGACACCGGGTCCACTTCGAGGAGCCGGTGGATCGTCCGCGCTTCCAGGCCCGTGGCTTCCGAGAGCCTCCGCGCCGCCCGCCCGGTGGGCGCCGCCAGCAGGCACCGCAGCCCCCGCCCCGTGTAGATCCGAACGAGCGAATTCAGGAGCGTCGTCTTGCCGACCCCCGGGCCGCCCGTGACGACGAGCACCTTGCTCCCGAGCGCGCGCCGGATGGCCTCCTTCTGGCCTTCCGAAAGAACCAGCCCCGCCTCGCGCTCCGCCCGGGCGATCGCCTCCTCCGCGTCCGCGCCCCGGAGCGGATGGGGCCCCTCCCGAAGGCGCCGGAGCGACTCCGCCACCCCCGCCTCCGCGTGAAAGAGCCCGGCCAGATACACGCACGCCCGACCCCGCACGGGATGCTCGACGAGCCGGCCCTCCGCCCGCTCTTCCTCCAGCGCGCGGCGCAGGACCTCGTCGGGAATCCCCAGAAGCTCGCGCGCCCGCCGGACGAGCTCCTCCGTGGGATACGCGCAATGGCCCTCTTCGCCGAGCGACTGGAGCGCCCACGCCAGGCCCGCCCGCGCCCGCTGGGGAGAGCGCGCGTCGATCCCCAGCCGCGCGGCCAGCTGATCGGCGGTCTTGAAGCCGATCCCGGGGATGTCGTACGCGAGCCGATAGGGATTCTCCCGCACCACGTCGATCGCGCGGGCGCCGTAGGTTTTGTAGATCCGCACCGCCCGCGCCGTCCCCACCCCGTGGGACTGAAGAAACACCATGATCTCGCGGATCACCTTCTGGTCCGCCCACGCCTCGGTGATCCGCTTCTGCCGGACCGGACCGATCCCCTCGACCTCGAGCAGCCGCCGCGGCTCCCGCTCGATGACGTCGAACACCTTTTCCCCGAAGGCGGCCACGAGGCGCGCGGCGAAGTGCGGCCCGATGCCCTTGATCATCCCCGAGGCGAGGTACTTTTCGATCCCCTCGAGCGTCCCCGGCGGGGTGACCCGAAGCCGTTCCGAACGGAACTGGCGGCCGTGCTCGCGATCCTGGACCCACGTTCCCTCGGCGTCCACGAACTCCCCGGGCGCGACGCTCGGGGCATGCCCCACCACCGTGGCCAGGTCGCGCGCCCCGCGCGTCTTGACGCGCAGGACGCAGAAGCCGTTCTCCTCGTTGTGGAACGTGACCCGCTCGACGACGCCGGAGAGGGTCTCGGGCATGCGGGCTACTTTAGGACCGCGCGCCGGGAAATGCAAAGCCCCGGATAACGTCCCGCCCTTTCGACCGTCACTCAGAGGACGGTACGGAGGAGGCGAGGCGGCCATGAGACGCGCGATGAGCGTGGCGCTGCTGGCCTTGCTGGCGGCGTGCGGGGACGAAGGGGAAGGGCGTCCGGCCCAGCAGGTCCTGGGCCCCGGACCCGCGCCCCCCGGGGGAGGCCCGGACCCCTTCGACGACGGGGTTCTGGCCACCTGGCGGATCACGATGGATCCGGCGGACTGGGACCGGATCGTGGCCGATCCCCACGACAACACCTGGCGCCGGGGAACCGTGGAGTGGCAGGGGGAACTCTACGCGGACGTCGCCATCCGTCCCAGCGGCAACCGCTCGCGGATCCCCGGCAACCCGAAGCCCTCCCTGCGCCTGGAATTCGACGAGTTCCTCCCCGCGCGGGAATTTCACGGCTTCAGCACGATCAAGCTCGACGCGATGATCCATGACTCCACGATGATGCGGGCGCGGCTGGAGTACCCGGTTTACGCCGCCCGCGGCGTCCCCGCCCCCCGCTACGTCCACGCCCGGCTCTACGTCAACGGCCGGTACCAGGGGCTTTACGGAGTGGAGGAGCGCGTCGGCAAGGAATTCGTCCGCAAGCGGCTGGGGCGGCCCGTCCAGCAGCTCTACCGGTGGGCGGCGTCGGCCACGATGCACGACCTTCTATGGGTAGGTCCCGAGCCGATCGCCAACTACGTGCCGCGCATGTGGATCCCCGAGATCGAGGAACTCCCGCCGGACGCGGAGGGAGTCCGGGAGCTGTGCCGGCGCCTCCACGAGGACGCGGCGCGCGTGCCGGAGATCTTCGACGTGGAGAGCTTCCTCAACCTCATCGCGGCGGAAACGCTCCTGGGGGAGGGCGACCAGTACGTCGCGGGCCGCGAAGGAGAGCGGAGCGCCAACATTCATCTCTACAAGTCCCCGGCGAGCGGCAAGTACATGATTCTGCCGTGGGACTGCGACCAGGGCTTCTGGCGTCCCGAAACGGCGGTGACCCACGGGTTCGAGAACCGCGTGCTCACGCGCGTGCTGGTCCTGTGGAATCCCGCCCACATGGCCCGTTACCGCCAGATCCTGCGGGAGCTGATCGCCGGCCCCTTCGCCACGGAGCGCGTCCATGCGCGCGTCGATTACATCCTCGAGCAGATCCGGACCGCCGCTCACGAAGATCCGCTCAAGCCCTGGACCTCCGAAACGTTCGAAGCGCGGGTCCAGGCCCTCAAGAGATACGTCGCGGACCGCAATGCCGCCTTTCTCGGCCAGCTCGCAGGCCCCCCCTGAAGCGGGCTTTCATAACGTCCCGGGAAGGCGGCGGCTCATAAGGGTGCGTCGAGGGTCTTCGGGCACGGCGGCCTCCCGCGACTGAAGTTTCCCGCCGTTCGGAACGGTTTTTGAAAGGAGCGCGTTATGCCCAGACGGTATTACGAGGAAGAGGAAGAAGAGGAGCGCGGAGGCCGGCACGGCCGGCGGTCGCGCGAGGAAGCGGGCCGGCGCGGAGCCGAGGCCCGCTGGGGCCGGGAGTACGGCGGCGAGGAGGAAGAGTACCGTCCGCGGGGCCGTCGCGGGTTCGCCGCCCTGGACCCCGAAGAGCAGCGCGAGATCGCCCGCCGAGGGGGCTATGCCGCTCAGGAGGAACGGTCGCCCGAAGAGCGCCGCGAGATCGGCCGCCGCGGAGGATATGCCGCCCAGGAGGCGCGCAGCCCCGAGGAGCGCGAGGAGATCGGCCGCCGCGGAGGTCGCGCCCGCTGGGAGAGCGAGGAGGCCGAAGAGGCCCTCGAGCGCGGCGAGTACCGCCGGGGCGGTCGCCATCCGATGGGCTTCGCCGCCCTGGAGCCCGAAGAGCAGCGCGAGATCGCCCGGCGCGGAGGCGAATCCGTCCCCTACGAGACCCGGCGCGAAATCGGCCGCCGGGGCGGCCGCGCGCGATGGGGCGAAGAGGAAGAAGGGGAGGAACGTCCGCGCCGCCGATATCGGCAGGAGGAAGAAGAGTATTGACCTCTCCGCCGAACGTCGCTGAATCCGCCGGGCCGCCTCCGGGCGGCCCGGCTCTTTTTCCGCCCGGAGGGCTCCTGCACTTCCACCGCCGCCCTTCGGCCCGGCGGGCCTGAACGTACGCGACCACGGCGGGGTCTCCAGAAGACCTGCGGATCCCCTGCATCCTCGCCGTTGACGGAAGCCGGCGCCGCTGTCGCCGAGGGGAAAGACGTCACGCTCTTCCCCCATCAGCGGGGCGCGGGGGCAGCGTCGGCTCCCTTCGTCAGGGGCAGGCACAGACATGAGGAGGTCGCCTCGATGTCCGCGTCCTTCCAGGCCTCTCGGAAGCGCCGCTCGACGTCCCGGGCGTCCTTGCCCTGAGCGCGCAGGCTGCGCGAGAGCCCCAGAAGCGACCAGCCGTTTTCCGGCCACCGCGCGAGATCGTCGCGGTAGACCGTCTCCGCCTCTGCCGCCCGGCCGGCGTGCAGAAGCGCGGCGCCCAGAACATGACGGATGGGCTGGATCCAGTCGGGAGGCTCGTCGTATCGGAGCGCGTCCTCGCGCCGGACCGCCTCCCGAAGGGCGGCGAAGGCCGGTTCCGCCTTGCCCTCCCGGTAGAGAATCTCGCCCTCGAGCGCCGCCTCCGCCACCGCGAGGAGGTCCGCCGCCGAGTTGTTTCCTAACGAGGCCTCCTTGGGCACTCGAGCGCGCGCCTCAAGGAACGCCTTCTGCTCGGCCCGCGCCTCGACCGTGCGCTTGAGCGCCGCGAGCGACACCGCCCGCGCATAGCGCCAGAGCGCCCGCGAGAGCGGGAACATCTCCAGCGGCTCCGGCTCGGCCAGCATCTCGTTCCAGCGCCCGAACCGGATGTGGAGCTCGTACGGCGTCGCGAGGAACCCGTCCGCGATCGCCGCATACTCCCGGAGCCAGGCTTCCGGCATCGCCTCCACAAGCTCGCGGCCCGCACGGGTCGCCTGGGCGCTCTGACCGCGCATCATGGAGATGAAGGCCAGCATGTGGCGGTTGTGCGACATGTAGATGCGATAGAAGCCGGGAGGCTTCGAGCGCGCGACGTACGCGTCGTCCGCCGCGATCGCCCGCAGGTTCGCCTTCGCTCCCTTCTCCCACGTCCCCACCCGTACGTCGATATGCGACGGCATGTGGACCAGGTGGCCCAGGCCCGGCGTCAAATCGCGCAGGCGATCGGCCGCCGCAACGGCCCGGCCGGGGTCGGACGACGCCTCCACCGCATGGATGTAAAGATGCAGCGCCAGGGGATGGTTCGGCGACTGCGCCAGCACCTCCTCAAGCAGGCGGACGATCGGCCCGGTCCATTCCTTGGGCTGGCCGTCCGAAGTGTAAAGATCCCACGGGTGGACGTCCATGAGCGCCTCGGCCGCGAGGGCCCCGATGTCCGCGTCGGCCGGATACTTCTTCCGAAGCGCCCCCATCGCCTCCGCGAAGGCCTGGTCCAGCGGGGCGCGGTCCTCCGGCGGGGGATCGGCGTAGCGCCGGCCCAGGGCTTCGATCAGGTCGCGCTCGACCGGGTCGGCCTTCGGAGCGAGCTCGCGCGCCCGGGTCAGCGCCTTCCATGCCTCGCGCGCCCGCTCGGGCGGAAGCGCGGGATTGTTGATGTGCGGCCCGTGCGCGAACGAGATGCCCCACCAGGCCATCGCGCACTCCGGATCGAGCGCCGCCGCGCGCTCGAACGAGCGGATGGCCTCGTCGTGGTTGAACGCGAACAGGAAATTGAGCCCCTGGTCGAACCAGGCCTGCGCGGCCGGCGACCGGGTCGAGATCGCACGCGTGTGGTGTCCCAAGCCCTCGTACCTCCCCTCCGGAAGGGGAGCACAGCCGGCGGCCAGCGTCACCGCCGCCAGGCGAACGAATGCCTTCATACCAAGTCTCCTCGCCATTGTCCTTTATCAGGCTGGATGCGGAGGGAGACTTTAAAGTTCGAAGCCGGGCGTTTCCAGAGCACCGAAACCCAAGGAGTTGCGTCTAGCGCGTCTTTTCCATGATCGCGCGGCGTTCCGAGGCGGAAGGGCGCGCCGCCATGTACACGAACGCCCGGGCCACGGCCTGCCCGCGGTGGATGTAAACCAATGAGCCGGCCGGAGGACAGCGGAAGGGGTTGTCGGGGGGATTTTCGATCCGGAACTCCAGAACCGAGACCGGACCGCTTCCCAAGGCGCGCACCGGAAAATACTTCGTCCCGGCGCGAAGGTCGCCATCCACTTCGAGCTCCAGCCGCTCCCGCCCGCGATACCAGCGGCCTTCTAAGCGGAGCTCGAGGTCCGAAGAGAAGCGCCTCAGGAAGGCGTCGCGCGCGCCGAAATGAAGCCGGGCCAAAAGCTCCCCGTCGTGCCGGGCGCGGGCTTCCGCGTCGCGGTCCCCTGCGCCGTGGCGAGCGGCAGCCTCGCTCGCCAGCGCTTCGCTCAGGCGCCGGCGGACCTCGGCCAGCCGGCTGCGAACCGTCCCCACGGGGACCCCAAGAATCCGCGCGATCTCCTCATAGGAGTCGAACGTCCCGAAGTGGCGCAGGAGCGCCGTCGCGCACAGGTCCGCCGGCAGCCGGGAGAGGGCGCGGCGGATCCAGCCGCCGAGCAATCGGCCGTCGAGCTCCTCCTCGATTGCCCTTTCCGGATCCCCACGCGGCACGGAAATCCCCGAGAGCGCGACCTCGGCCTGCCGCCGCTCCCGGAGGGCCATTCGGCAGACATTGCGCTGGATCTCCTCGAGCCACGGGCGCGCGAGGAGGGGGTCCCGCAGCGTATGGAGACGGGTCATCGCCCGCAGGCACGCCTCCTGAACGGCGTCTTCGACCTGAGGACCGTGGCCGAGGTAGGACAGAGCGATCGCGACCAGCCGTCCTCGGTGGCGCTCGAGCAACGCTCCGAGGCTCCCGGCGTCTCCCGCCCGTGCGGCCGCCACCAGCTCGGCGTCGGGCACCATGCTTCCCCGTTATGGTACAGGGACCAGGACGCGACGTCCAAAGTCCCAAGCTCCCTCTGCAACCCCTCGTTTTTCGGGATTCGCCGCTCCTCGCCCTCGCGCGCGTGCCGGCCGGCCCCCGGGCGCGGCCTTTTCCGCCCCGAAATCGCGAGCCCTGAGCCGCAACCCCGGGGTTCCCTTGTATTATGAAGCGAAGGGCCGAAGCCGGAGCTCCCCCGCGATTCCGCGCTTCGGTGCCGGGAACGGTCACAAAGCGGGCCGTCGCGATATTACCTTAGACGACCGTTCCGCGGTCGAACCGATCCCATGAGGAGCCCGTCATGATGCGTCTGGCCGCCCTCGCCGTCCTCGCGCCCCTGGCCTTCCGGCCTCAAAGCGATCCCTCGCCGGCCCCCCTGCGCCTCGAACCCGGCGCCCGCATCGTCCTGATCGGCGGCGGCCCCGGCGCGCGCATGATCCACTTCGGAAACTTCGAGACGGAGCTCCACCTGCGTCACCCCGAGCACCGCCTCGTGGTCCGCAACATGTGCGACGAAGGCGCCACCCCCAGCTTCCGCCCCCACTCCGCCCGCAAAAACCAGCTCGGCTTTCCCGGCGCCGAAAAGTTCGCCCTCCGCTACGCCGAAGGACGCCTGGCCCCCGGCGAAGGATTCTTCCCCTCCGACGAAGAGTGGCTCGCCCTCCTCAAGGCCGACGTCCTCATCGCGTTCTTCGGCTTCAACGAATCCTTCCAGGGCATGGCGGGCCTCGAGCCCTTCCGCGAGGAACTCGACGCGTTCGTCCGCCACACCCTGGCCCAGAAGTACAACGGCGCCGTCCCGCCGCGCCTGGTCCTGGTCTCCCCGACGGCCATCCAGGATCTCTCCGCCACGATGGACGTCCCCGACGGCAAGGCCCAGAACCCCGTGCTGGCCGCCTACACCTCCGTCCTGGAAGCCGTCGCCCGCCGGCACGGCGTCCCCTTCCTCGACGCGTTTCACGCCTCCCAGACCTGGTACCGGGAATCCCGGGCGCCCCTCACGATCGACGGCGTCCTCCTCAACGAACAAGGCGACCGGAAGCTCGCCGCGTTCCTCGCGGAGCGCCTCTTCGGCCCCGGACCCGCGCCCGCTGAAGACCGCCGCGAGCGCGTCCGCCGCGCCGTCCTCGACAAGGACTGGTGCTGGCTCAACGACTTCAAGATCCCCAACGGCGTCCACGCCTACGGCCGCCGCCACAACCCCTACGGACCCGCCAACTACCCCTTCGAGATCGAAAAGGTCCGCCAGATGACCGAAATCCGCGACCGGGCCATCTGGGCCGCCCTCAAGGGAGAAACCCTCGACGTCGCCGCCCTGGACGCCCAAACGCGGCCGCTCCCGCCCGTCGAAACGAACTTCAAACGCCCGATCAAGTTCCTCTACGGCGAGGACGCGCGGGCCACCCTCCGCACGGCGCCCGGCTACAAGATCGAGCTCTGGGCGAGCGAGAAGGAATTTCCCCGCCTGGCCAAGCCCGTCCAGATCTCGTTCGACAACAAGGGCCGACTCTGGGTGGCGGTGATGCCGAGCTACCCCCACTGGCGGCCCGGCGACCCTCTGCCGGACGACAAACTGCTCATTCTCGAGGACACCGACGGCGACGGCCGCGCGGACCGGGAAACGGTCTTCGCCGACAAGCTCAACCTGCCTCTGGGCTTCGAGTTCGCGCCCGAAGGCGTCTACGTCTCCCAGGGCCGCGACCTCCTTCTGCTCAAGGACACCGACGGCGACGACCGCGCGGACGTCCGCGAAGTCGTCCTGAGCGGCTTCGACGACCACGACACCCATCACGCGATCAGCGCCTTCTGCGCCGATCCCTCGGGCGCGATTTTCATGTGCGAAGGGGTCTTTCTCCGCACGAGCGTCGAAACCCCGTACGGCCCCGTCCGCGGCACCGACGGCGGCTTCTTCCGCTTCGACCCGCGCCGCCGTCACCTCGAGCGCCACGCCCAGCTTTCGATCCCCAATCCCTGGGGCGTCGCCTTCGACGACTGGGGCCAGCATTTCTTCCTGCACACGTCCGGACCCAATCTCGAGTGGATGCTCCCCGGCTCCATCCGGCCCCGCTACGGCGTGGCCACGCCCGGGAGCGCCGACCTCCTCGAGCCCTCCCACCGCGTGCGGCCCACATCCGGCCTCGAATTCGTCAGCAGCCGCCACTTCCCCGACGAGGTCCAGGGGGATCTCCTCCTCAACAACACGATCGGATTCCTGGGAACCAAGCAGCATCGCGTCATCGAGGAGGGCACGGGGTACCGCCTCCGGTGGCGACAGGACCTCGTGGTCTCCAGCGACCCGAACTTCCGGCCGGTCGATCTCGAGTTCGCCCCGGACGGATCGCTCTTCCTCGTCGATTGGCACAACCCCCTGATCGGGCACATGCAGCACAGCGCCCGCGACCCGAACCGCGATCACACCCACGGCCGTATCTACCGCATCACGTATCCCGCCAAGCCCCTTCTCACGCCGCCGCCCGTCCACGGCGCGCCGATCCCGCAGCTCCTCGAAAACCTCAAGCTTCCCGAGTACCGCGCGCGCTACCGCACGCGGCGCGAGCTGCGCGGCCGCCGCCCCGAGGAGGTCCTTCCCGCGCTGGCGCGCTGGATCGAGGGGCTGCGTCCGTCCGAACCGAACTTCGAGCACCATCTTCTGGAAGCCCTGTGGGTCACCTGGGGCTTCAACCGCGTGGACGAAGCGCTTCTGCGCCGGCTGCTCGAATCCAAGGACCCGCGCGTCCGCGCCGCCGCCGTGCGCGTTCTTCGCTACAACGTCTCCCGCGTCGCCGACGCCGTGGAGCTTCTCGTCCGCGCCGCCCGCGATCCGCACGGACGGGTGCGCCTCGAGGCGATCGCGGCGGCCTCCTGGATGAGCCGCGAGGCGGGCCTTCAGGTGCTCGACGCGGTGCCCGCCGAATCGGCTTCGGACCCCTGGATCCGCGATCCGCTCCGCACCGCCCGCGCCCATCTGCGCAACGAATCCCTCCAGGAAACTCCGGCCGTCCAGGCGCCGGCCCGCCTCAAGGGAACGGCGCGCTCCCTCTACCTCCGGGGCGCCGAAATCTACGCCCGCGAGGGCCACTGCGGAACCTGCCATCAGCCGGACGGCCAGGGTCTGGAGCTTTCGGGATTCCCTCCGCTCGCGGGCAGCCCCTGGGTGACGGGCGACGAAGAGCGGCTCATCAAGCTCACGCTCCACGGCATGATCGGCCCCCTGGAGCTGAACGGGAAGATCTACCCGGGCACGACCCCCATGACGCCCTTCGCCGGACTGCTTTCCGACGAGGAAGTGGCCGCGGTCCTCACGTACGTCCGGAATTCGTTCGGCAACGAGGCGCCGCCGGTCTCCCCCGCCCGCGTCCGCCAGGTGCGCGAGGCGACCCGGAGCCGCGCCGGCTTCTACACGGCCGCGGAGCTTCTCGACCCCGCCGCCCGGCCCGCCCCCGCGGCCGCGCGCAAGTTCGTCCGGATGTGGACGATGGACGACTTCAAGGGCGCCTTCGACGCTCCCCTTCGGGGCCGGGACTTCGAACGCGGCAAGCGCCTCTTCGAGGTCGCCGGCTGCGCGCAATGCCACAACGTCCGCGGGGAAGGCGCCCATGTCGGCGCGGATCTCAGCCGCGCGGCGGACGAGTACCGCGGCGCGGAGCTCCTGCGGCAGATCCTGGAGCCTTCGGCGCGGATCAAGGACGAGTACCGCGTGGTCCGGATCCTCCTCAAGGACGGCCGCCGCGTGACCGGCATGGTCGTGCGGCGCGACGCCGACACGCTCCACGTGGCCGAAAACCTCCAGGAACCCGGAAAGACGGTGGCGGTCCGCAAGGCCGACGTCGAGCGGGTGGTTCCCTCGGACCTCTCGCCCATGCCGTCGGGGCTCCTTTCGACGCTCGAGCGCGACGAGATCCTCGATCTGGTGGCCTTCCTCGCCGCGAAGGGAAACCCCGACGATCCCGCGTTCCGGAAGTAGCCTCAGCGCGGGCGGACGGCGTACAGCGAACCCCCCGCCGACCGGACGGCGGCGACGGTCTCCGGGTAGGGCGTGTCCGTGATGTCCACAAGCCCGATCTGGTAGTTCTCTCCGTCCAGCTCGCGGCCCGTGGAGGGCTCGTCCCGATACTG
>DATLZA010000026.1 GCA_035574235.1 Planctomycetota bacterium
ACCCGCCGGCTCCGAAACGGAGCGCCTCCCTCTTCATCCGGGCTCGACCGCCCGCTTCGCCCATTTCCTGCTCCGGGTCGCCGACGACGGAACGCTTCAGGTCCTCGACGCCCGCGGGGCGCCGTGCGCCGATTTCCCGGGCCTCGCCCCCGGCGACCGCCGCAACTGGCAGGAGCTGGCCCTCACCGTCCTGGAGACGGACGGCGGCCGCCGCCTCGTCGAGGCGCGCCTCGAAGCCGGCGCCCCCTGTCGCGGTCCCGGCCTGTACCGGAAGCTGCGCGAAGGCCTCCGGATCGAATTCCCGGGCGGCCGCGCCCTCGTCGTGCGCCGCTGGAGGCCGCAGGAACCCGCGCTCGAGGTGGACATCGAATCCGACGGCGCCGTCCGGACCGAAACCCTGCGGGGACCGGCCGAAACGACGGCGGCCGGACTGCGCCTCGGCCTGGAACGGGATCCCTCAACGGGCTGGGCTCTCCGCGCGGCCGAAGCGCGTTGACCGGAACTTTGCCGGCGGACGAACGGTTTAACGGGAGTAGACCTGCCGGAGGAAACCTCCATGCGGTGGTTCGCCCTTGCGCTGGGACTCGTCGGCCTGGCCCCGCAGTCGGAACCGGACCCGCGTCCCAACATCCTTTTCTGCATCGCCGACGACTGGTCCTGGCCGCACGCCGGCGCGTACGGCGACCGCACCGCCCGCACCCCGAACTTCGATCGCGTGGCCCGCGAAGGCGTCCTCTTCACCCGCGCCTTCTGCGCCTCCCCCTCCTGCACCCCCTCCCGCGCGGCCATCCTCACCGGGCAGGCCATCCATCGCCTCGAGGAAAGCGGGAATCTCTGGAGCACGCTCCAGGCGCGGTTCGAGGTCTACCCGGACCTTCTCGAAAAAGCCGGCTATGCGGTGGGACTTCAGGGAAAAGGATGGGGCCCCGGCGACTTCCGGCCCGGCGGACGTTCCCGCAACCCGGCCGGTCCGTCCGTCAAAAACTTCGCCGACTTCCTCAGGAGCCTCCCGGCCGGAAAGCCCTTCTGCTTCTGGTTCGGTTCGGGCGACCCTCACCGGCCCTACGAGCGGGGCTCCGGCCGGGCGGCGGGATATAAGCTCGAGGAGGTGTCCGTTCCCCCGTATCTTCCGGACACGCCCGAGGTGCGCGAAGATCTCCTGGACTACTATTTCGAGGTCGAGCGCTTCGACCGCCAGGTGGGCGAACTGCTCCGGGCGCTCGAGGCTTCCGGCCGGGCCTCGAACACGATCGTCGTCATCACCAGCGACAACGGCATGCCCTTTCCGAGATGCAAGACGAACCTTTACGATTCGGGCTCCCGGATGCCGCTGGCGATCCGCTGGCCCGGACGCGTCCAGGGCGGCCGCACGGCGGAGCCGTTCGTCAGCCTCGCGGATCTCGCGCCCACGTTCCTCGAGGCCGCCGGCCTGCCCGTTCCGGCCTCGATGACCGGACGGAGTCTTCTGCCCCTCCTCGAGGGCCGCCCCGATCCCGCGGACCGCACGCGCGTCTTCCTGGGGCGCGAGCGCCACGCCAACGTCCGCAAAGGCGACCTGAGCTATCCCGCCCGGGCCGTCCGCACGGCCGAGTGGCTCCTCATCCGCAACTTCAAGCCCGACCGCTGGCCCGGCGGCGATCCCGAAAAACACGTGGCGGTCGGCCCCTTCGGGGACTGCGACAACTCCCCCACCAAGGAGCAGATCCTCGCCCGCCGCGACCAGGATCTGGGACGCTTCTTCCTTTTGGCCTTCGGCAAGCGTCCCGCGCGCGAGCTCTACGACCTCGCGCGGGATCCCCACCAGATCGAGAACGTCGCCGAGCGCCACCCGGACGTGGTCGCGCGCCTGGAAGCCGAGCTCCTCCGCTGGATGTCCGAAACGAAAGATCCCCGCGCCGCCGATCCCGACGACGACCGGTGGGACCGCTTCCCCTATTACGGAAAGTGAGCCCGCGCGGCGCTCCCCGGCCTATAATAGGCAGGTCATGGCGCTGATCGTCAACGGCGAGCGTATCGACGAGGAAATCGTCCGGCAGGAATTTTCCGGCATCAAGTCCCACCACGCCCACCGCGGACAGGTGTCCTGCTGCGAACGCGACGACGAATTCCGCCGCCTGGCGGTCGATAACGTGGTCGCCCAGACCCTCCTGCTCCAGGAGGCGCGGCGGACGATCCCTCCCGTGCCGGAGGCGGAGGTCGAGGCGGCGCTTCGCCGAATCCAGGAAGAACACGGCGGTCCGGAAAAGTTCTACGCCGCCTTCCAGCTCACGCCCGACGACGAACCCCGGATCCGCCGCGACCTCGAAGCGCGCCTGCGGGTCGAGAAGCTGATCGAGCAGGTGGCCGGCGCCGGCCCGGAGCCGACGCGCGAGGAACTCGAAGCCTACTACGCCCGGAACCTCGAGCGCTACCGGACGGCCGAGCAGGTCCGCGCGTCGCACATCCTGAAGAATCCCGGCCGCGGCGAGGATCGCGCGCGCGCCATGGAGCTTCTGCGCGGCCTGCGGGAGCGGGCCCTGGCGGGCGAGGACTTCGAAGCCCTGGCCCGGGAGCACTCCGACCGGGCCCGGCGCGACGGCGCCTCCGCCCCCGCCGGCGAAGGAGACGGCATCGATCTCGGCTGGTTCGCGCGCGGCGAGATCCTGGAGGAATTCGAGGCGGTCGTCTTTTCGCTGCGCGAAGGGGAGGTCAGTCCCGTTTTCGTCTCCCCCTACGGCTTCCATCTGGCCAAGCTCACCGGCCGGCGTCCGCCGGAGCCGGTCCCCTTCGACCGGATCCGCGACCGCGTGCGGGAGGACTTTCTCGCCGAACGGCGGGACGAGCGCCTCCGCGCCCTGCTCGCGGAGCTGCGCGGAAAGGCCACGATCGAAGAGGTTCCGGATCCGGCCTGACGGTGTCGAGGCCCGGGGTCAGGCCCGAACCTTGGCGGGAACCGCGTCCAGCCAGAGATCGCTCGCGCGGCCGGCCCGCAGGAGCGGGTACGCCAGGCCCGCGATCATGGCCGCGTTGTCCGTGCACAGGCGAGCGGGGGGGAAATACGTCCGGATCCCTTCCCGTTCGGCGCGGGCCGTCATCTTCTCGCGCAGCCGGCGGTTGGCGGCCACCCCGCCGCCCACCGCCAGCCGGCGCGCCCCCGTCCGCGCGCACGCCTTGAAGGATTGCTCCACCAGCACGTCCACCACCGCCTCCTGGAACCCCGCCGCGACGTCGGCCTTCTCCTCCTCCGTGAGCGCCATCGGCCCGCGGGCGTCCTGGCCGCGCGCCCGGTAGAGCACGGCGGTCTTGATCCCGCTGAAGCTGAAGTTCAGTCCCTCCGGCAGCGTCCGCTTGAACGTCTCGCGGGAGGGATCCCGGCCCCGCGAGAGACGGTCGATGATCGGCCCGCCGGGAAATCCGAGCCCCAGGATCTTGGCCACCTTGTCGAACGCCTCCCCGGCCGCGTCGTCCGTCGTGGCCCCCAGCAGCTCGTGGTCGATCTCGCCGCGCGAAAGATAAAGGCTTGTGTGGCCGCCCGAAACGACCAGGCTCACGCACGGATATTCGAGATCGGGAAAAGCGAGCTTGGCCGCGTAAAGGTGGCCGTGCAGATGATCCACCCCGACGAGGGGCTTCCCGGCGGCCAGCGCCAGCGCCTTGGCGAAGGAAACGCCGACGAGGAGCGCCCCCACGAGCCCCGGCGCCGACGTCACCGCCACGGCGTCCACGTCGCCCGGGCCCATCCCGGCGTCCCGGAGCGCCTTTTCCACCACGGGATGAATCGTCTCGATGTGCGCCCGGCAGGCGATTTCCGGAACCACGCCGCCGTAGATCCGGTGAAGATCGATCTGGGACTGAACGACGTCCGACAGGACGGTCCTCCCGTCCTCCACGACCGCCGCCGCCGTTTCGTCGCAGGACGTCTCGATCCCGAGGATTCGCATGTTACTCGTCCGAAGGCGGGGGCCGGGGGACGAGGCGCTCGCGCACGGCGGGCTCGCGCCCTTCGAGCCGGGCGCGCAGAACCTCCAGGGCCGCCTCCAGCTGATGATCCGGCAGGTCGGGTCCGTCCTTCGGGCGGGCGGCCCCCTTGACGATCCGCTCTTCCACCCAGCGCTTCTTGAGCGCGTCGTACTCCTCCCGGGTCATCTCCACCCGGTAATCCGGATCGATCCCGTAGTCCTTCTTCCCGTTCTCCCGATGAACGCTGGTCCCGTGGGGAGTGAAGTACCGCGCGGTCGTCAGCTTCAGCGCCCCGCCGCCGGGAAGCTCGAAGGGCGTCTGCACGGACCCCTTGCCGAACGTCCGGGCGCCGACCAGGACCCCCCGCCGGTGGTCCTTCATCGCCCCCGCGAAAATCTCGCTGGCGCTGGCGGACCCTTCGTTGACGAGCACGACCAGGGGCAGCGGCGGAAGCGTATCCCCCTTCTGCGCCTGGAACGTCCGCTCGTCCTCGGGAGTCCGGCCGCGGGTGGTCACGATCACGCCCTCGTCCAGAAACCGGTCCGCCAGCTCGACGCATTCCGTCAGCAGCCCCCCGGGGTTGAACCGCACGTCCAGAACGAGCGCCCGGGCCCCCTGGTCGAGGAGTTTCTTCACCTCCTCGTCGAACTGTTCGACCATCTTGTCCGTGAAGTCGCTGATCCGGACGTATCCGATGCCGCCCTCGAGCATCCGGGCTTTGACGGCCTTGACCACGATGATCCGGCGCACGAGCTTGACCTCGAACGGCTCGCGACCCGGCCGGTAGAGCGTCAGCGTCACGGGGGTCCCCGGCTCCCCCTTGATCCGGCGGACGATCTCCATCAGCGCCATGCCCTTGACGGGCGCGCCGTCCACCTCCCGGATCTGGTCCCCGGGGAGCACGTCCGCCTCGAAGGCCGGCGTGCCCTCCACGGGCGTCTCGACGACCGGATATCCCGAAGCGCGATCCAGGCTCAGCATGATCCCGACGCCGCCGAATTTTCCCTCGAGCTGGGACTCCCGGAATTCCCGGTATTCCCGCGCGGTGAAATAATCCGAGTACGGATCGAGCCGGGAGACCATGCCCTCGAGCGCCCCATCCACGAGCGTCTCCGGGGGCACGTCCGCGTAATAGCGGTCCCGGACGCGCTCCAGCGCCGCCCGGATCTTGACGAGCTCGGGCGCGGAGGCCGCCCGGCCCCAGCGCAGGTACCCGAGCGACATCCCCGCCCCGAATCCTCCCAGGGCGAAAGCCAGGGCCACCGCCGGCAGGAGAGCCAGGACGAGCGACCGCCTGCGTTCGTTCATGCGCCGTTCCTCTCGAGCGCGTGGATTATAGCACGGTAGGGTATAATAAGCTCGGACGGCAACCCCGGGGCGGGCTTACTGGAGAGGGGAGTCCTTCATGAGGCCGGCAACCGTGACGGGAATCGGATCCGATACCACACGCTTCGAGCGCGGACGCGTTCCAGACTTCCTCCGGCTGATCGACGAGCTGCGGGCCCTGAAAACCCGGCTCATGGGCCTGGAGCTGGCGCGCCTCGAGGAGGAATACGACCAGCAGCGGACCGCCGCCGCCAAAGCCGCCGAAAAACGCGCCCGCACGGGGGCTCCCGAAGAGATCCTGCGCCTTCAGGCCGAAGCCCGCCGCATCGTGGACGCGGAGCTCGAACGCTCCAAGGAAATCCTCAACGCCCGCTATCAGAAGGTGGACCTCGGCCTGACCGCCCTGGGGCAGTTCCTCCAGACGGTCGGCCCCCTCAAGGAATGGGAATCCCGCCTGGCGGCGCAGGAGGACAGGCTCCGCAAGCTCGAAGACGAGATCAACATCCGCCGCAAGGTCATGACCCGGGAGCAGGAGGAGCTCGAGCGCGACCGGCAGCTCCTGGCCGCGGCGGAGGAGTCCTTCAAGAAGCGCTCTCAGGAACTCGAGGCCCGGCTCGCCCAGCTCGACGTCGTCGCCCGGGCCAAGCAGCTCGACGAGATCCAAAAGGACCTTGAGGGCAAGATCGCCGCCTACGACGCCGAGATGACGGCTCTCGTGCGGGCGCGCGAGGAAATGAACCGGGATACGGAGCTTCTCGGCCGCCGGCGCGCCGAGCTCGACGCGGAAGCCGAGCGCCTGCGCGAGGAGCGGCGGCAGATCGAACAGACCAAGGCCGCGCTCGCCCGCGAAGTGGCCCGCGAGCTGGGCGCGGCTCTGGAGAAGTTCGCGCTGAGCCTCCTGGAAGGCTCCCGCCCGCGCGTTTAGCTCAGGCCAGGAGCGCCGGAATCACCCGCGCCGGTTCCACCCCCGTCAGGCGCGCGTCCAGCCCCTGATGCTTGACCGCGAACTTCTCGTGGTCGAATCCCAGCAGGTGCAGGATCGTCGCGTGCAGGTCCCGGATGTGGACCGGATCCTTCACGATGTTGTAGCTGAAGTCGTCCGTCTCGCCGTAGATCGTCCCTCCGCGGGCGCCTCCGCCGGCCATCCACATGGTGAAGCAGCGCGGATGGTGATCGCGGCCGTAGTTGTCCCTGGTGAGGCCCCCCTGCGAGTAGATCGTCCGGCCGAACTCGCCGCCCCACAGCACGAGCGTGGAATCGAAGAGGCCCCGCTGCTGAAGGTCCCGGATCAGGGCGTAGCACGGACGGTCGATGTCCCGGCACTGGCTGGGCATGCGCCCGCCGAGGTTCCCGTGGTGGTCCCAGTTGTTGTGGTAGATCTGCACGAACCGCACGCCGCGCTCCACGAGCCGGCGGGCCAGGAGCACCGAATGCGCGAACGTCCCGGGCTTGCGGGCCTCCTCGCCGTAGAGGGCGAACGTGCTCTCCGGCTCGCCTTCGATCCGCGTAAGCTCCGGCACGGAAGCCTGCATCCGGAAGGCCATCTCGTACTGCGAAATCCGCGTGTGGGTTTCCGGGTCGCCCACCTTGCGGTAGTTCATCTCGTTGAGCTGCCGCAGCCCGTCGAGCGTGAGGCGGCGGACCTCCGCCGGCACGCCCGGCGGATTGTTGAGGAAAAGGATCGGATCCCCCTGGCTGCGGAACGACACTCCCGCATGCTCGCCCGGCAGGAAGCCCGACGACCACAGGCGCGCCGAGATCGCCTGCTCCTGCTCGCGATTGGACGGCGTCGCCACGAGCACCACGAACGCCGGCAGGTTGGAATTCAGCGAACCCAGCCCGTAGGAAACCCACGCCCCCAGGCACGGCCGCCCCGGCAGCTGGCTGCCCGTCTGCATGTAGCAGATCGCCGGCTCATGATTGATCGCCTCCGTGTGCATGGACCGGATCCAGCAGATGTCGTCCACGCACTTCGAAAGCCACGGCAGAAGCTCGCACACCCACATGCCGCACTCGCCGTGGCGCGCGAAGGCGTACTTCGACGGGGCGATCGGGAAGCGCGCCTGCCCGGACGTCATCGTGGTCAGGCGCTGGCCGCCGATGACCGAGGGCGGCAGGTCCTTGTCGAACATCTCGAGCATCCTGGGCTTGTAGTCGAAAAGATCCATCTGCGCGGGACCGCCCACCATGTGGAGGTAGATGACGTTCCGCGCCTTCGGGCGGAAGTGCGGCCCGAGGCGCCCCCCGGACGCTCCGTCGCGCGCCTCCGCGCCGGACCGCTCGCCCATCAGAAGCGCCAGCGCGGCCGTGCCGAGGGCGTTGGCCCCCTTCGCCAGAAACTGACGCCGCGTCTCCGACCGGATCCACTCGCGCCACGCGTCCATGCGCCGCCTCCGCCTCTACTTGTTGAGGAACTCGTCGAGATTCAGGATCTGGTTGGCCGCCATCGTCCAGGCCGCCGCCTCCGCCGGATCCAGCGCGGGATCCGCCGGATGCTCCCCCACTCCGAGGAGCGCCCGGGCTCCCTCCGGACGGGCCCGGTAGTGCGCCCGCAACCCTTCCAGCGTCCGCAGCACGACGGCCGCCTCGGCCGCCGAAAGCGGGCGCGCCAGAGCCCGCCGCGCCAGGACGTCCAGAACCGCCGCGTCCCCCGCGCCCCGCGCCTGCCGCAGCGCCCGCTGCGCCAGCGCCCGCGCCGCCTCCACGAACTGCGGGTCGTTCAGGGTGACCAGCGCATGAAGCGGCGTGTTGGTCCGCTCCCGCCGCAGGCACGACACCTCCCGCGAGGGCGCGTTCAGGATCTCCATCGACGCCGGCGGGGCGTGCCGCTTCCAGAACGTATAGAGGCTCCGCCGGTAGAGCGCCTCCCCGCCGTCCCGCCGGTAGAAACGCGTGTTGCTCTCCGGCATCGCCACCGCCTCCCAGACCCCTTCGGGCTGATAGGGCTTGACGCTGGGACCGCCGATCTTCGCCGACAACAGCCCCGCCGCCGACAGAGCCGCGTCCCGGATCATCTCCGCGTCCATCCGGAACCGCGGTCCGCGCGAGAGGAGCCGGTTGGCCGGATCCTTCCGGAGCTTCTCCGGCGTCGCGGCCGAATCCTGCCGGTAAGTCGCCGACGTCAGAAGCAGCCGGAAGATCTTCTTGACGTCCCAGCCGCCGTCGCGAAACTCCACGGCCAGCCAGTCCAGAAGCTCCGGATGCGAAGGCGGCTCCCCCGTGGCGCCGAAGTCCTCGCTCGTCCGGACGATCCCCGCCCCGAAGACCTCCTGCCAGAACCGGTTGACGATCACCCGCGGCGTGAGCGGGTTTTCCGGCGACACCAGCCAGAGCGCCAGCCCCAGCCGGTTGCGCGGGGCTCCTTCCGGAAAGGGATGAAGCGCCGCGATCCCCGCGGGCCCCACCTTCTCCCGCGGCTTGTCGTACTCGCCGCGGAACAGGATGTGCGCCATGGGCATCGAGCCCTTTTTCTCCTCCTGAATGTGCGCCACCGCGGCGCGCTTGCGGATTTCCTCGCGCTCCTTCTCGAGCGCCGCCCGGCGGTCCTCGAGGCGGCCGAGCTCGGCGTCTCCCGCCGCGCGCGCCTCGAAGATCCGGTCCCGATCGGCCGCCGCCCGCTTCTCGACCGGAGCCGCCAGGAACGCCCGCGCCGCGGGCTGGGCCGCCAGCCGCGCCACCTCGGCGGGCCCGAGCGCGCGCCCGTAGAGGCGCACGTCCTGGACGCGCACGTCCGAGGCCCCCTGGCCGCGGCTGCGCCGCCCGATCCGGAACGGGACCTCCGCGCGGGCCGTCTCCTTCAGCCCGTTCTGCTCGACCTGGAGGCGCGCGGCCTTCCCGTCCACGTAGATCCGGAAGCCCGCCGCCGTCCCCGAGCCGTCGTACGTCACGAAGACGTGGCGCCACTGCTCGCGCTTCGCCTGGCCGCCCGTCGTGACCACCTTGATCGCCCGATCGGGCCAGCGATGAATGAGGTGAGCGCCGAACTCGTTGCCCTGGAGCCAGAGATCCCAACCCCGATAAGCGTTGCCTTCGTCCATCCGGGCGAAGACCGCCCCCGAGCCGCCGAACCCCTTCCCCACGCGCACCCAGGCGCCGTACGAGAAGGGCGCCGACCCGTCGAACGCCCCCACGTCCCCGGGCGCGTCGAAGACCGCCTCGCCGTCGAGCGCCAGCGCCGGCCCGAGCGGGCCCCCCGCTTCCCAACGCGCCTTCTTCGGCCCGGTCAGATCGACGCGGGCTCCGCCGACGAGCGCCGAGGCCGGCCCCTCCTCCGCGGCCGACGCCGGCGGCAGGTGGAACAGCGGCTCTCCCAGCCCGGCGATCCCGGCGTCCCACTCCTCCGGCCGCGCCTTCGCCGCCCAGGCGTCGAACTCGGCGCGCAGCGCCTTTTTCCGTTCCGCCGCCGCGGCGCGCGCCTCTTCGATTTCACGGGCCAGTTCGCCCCAGCGCTTCTCGTCCGCCGGCCGCGGAATCACGAGCACCGGCGGCGTGTCCGGAATGTTCCCGTCGAGCGCCCCCTGCGTCGTGTTGCGGAAGAACGCCGCCAGGGAGTAGAAGTCCTTCATCGTGACGGGATCGAACTTGTGGTCGTGGCAGACGGCGCAGTTGGCCGTGAGACCCAGCCACACCCAGGAGGTCGTCTCCACGCGGTCCCGCGCGTAGTTGGCCAGATTCTCCTCGGGGATCGTCCCGCCCTCGTTGGTGGTGATGTTGCACCGGTGGAATCCCGTGGCGACGAGCTGATCCCGCGTGGCTTCCGGCAGGAGATCCCCCGCGATCTGCTCGACCGTGAACCGGTCGAACGGCTGGTTGCGGTTGAACGCGGCGATCACCCAGTCGCGATACGGCCACATCTCGCGGTAGTTGTCGAAGTGAAGGCCGTGCGTGTCGGCGTAGCGCGCGGCGTCCAGCCAGTACCGCGCCCGATGCTCGCCCCAGCGGGGCGACTCCAGAAGCCGGTCCACCAGGCGCTCATAGGCGTCCGGCGCGGGATCGTTCACGAACGCCTCCACGAGGTCCGGCTCGGGAAGAAGTCCCGTGGCGTCGAGCGACACCCGCCGGGCCAGCGTCCGGCGGTCGGCTTCGGGCGCGGGCGAGAGCCCCTCCGCCTCCAGACGCGCCAGGATGAAGCGGTCGACGGGATTGCGCGGCCAGCGCTCGTTCCGCACCGCCGGAAGCGGCGGACGCACGGGCTTGATGAACGACCAGTGCGGCTCCCAGACGGCGCCTTCGGCGATCCAGCGGCGGATCAGCTCTTTCTCTTCGGGCTTCGGCCGCTTGTGCGCCTTGGGGGGCGGCATGACGAAGTCCCGCTCCCGGCTGACCATGCGCTGATAGAGGGGGCTCGCCTCGGGTTTGCCCCGGACGACCACCGGTCCCTCGGCCCCTTCCCGGGTTCCGAACAGCCCCTCCTCCCGGTCCAGACGCAGCCCCGCCTGTCGGCTGGCGGAGTCGGCGCCATGGCAGGCCAGACAGTATTCCGCCAGGATCGGCCGGACGTCGCGATTGAACCTCACCGGCGCGGGCCGCGAATTTTCATCCGGCCGCGCCGGCGAACCCGGCGGCGCCGAAAGCGCGATCGCCGCCGCCCCCATCGCTCCGAGGTGGAGTGCCCGCAGACGTGGAATCACCGGCTCGCCTCCCAAGTCCGGATCGGACGACCTTTCTCTATAAAGTTAGCCGTTCGCGCCGGTTTCGGTGGGCGAAAAGCGGACTAATCCGCCAGCCGGACGCCCGTCACGCGGGCGCCGACCTGCTCGGGAACTTCGTCGATGTCGAAGGGCTCCGGGACGAGGACCGTGAACCGCCGCGCCTCGCCCGGAGCCAGGGGTTTGGCGTGCGGGCCGGGATGGAACGAGTTCACGAGCACCGGATAGGCGACGTTGAAGGTCGGCCGGGCCTTGAGATCCTCGAAGACCGGCTTCCCCGACCCGTTCGCGTGAAAGACCAGAAGCTCCACCTCCCAGAGCGTGCGATCGCCGGCGTTGACGACTTCGCCGGACACCGGGACGAAGCCCTTCTGCGGTTCGCCGCGCGAAAGGCCGCGGACCTCCACGCGCGGGAGGTAGTCCACCTGGGCTTTCTGCGCGCCGGCTTCGCCCATGCGGACCACGCGGAAGCCCACGAAGCGCGCGTCCGTAAGCCACCACAGGCTGCGCGGCCGGTTGGGGTCGCGGGAGTACCACTCGCCGAGCACGAGCTGCCGGCGCGCGAAGCGGACCGCCGACGCGGGCGTATCCCAGGCCCCGCCGCGAAGAACGGGGTTGTATTCGCCCGGCTGGAAGGGCTCCAGGCAATACTCCCACACGTTGCCGAGCATGTCGTAGAGACCGAACGCGTTCGGCGCCCGCGTGCCCACCACGTGCGTCTTGCGGCCGCTGTTCTCGGCCACCCAGGCGGCCTCCAGGAGCTTTTCCGGCTGCGGTCCGGACGCCCCCGCCCGAGCGGCGTGCTCCCATTCGGCCTCCGTGGGCAGCCGGAACTTCTGCCCCGTGCGCTTGGAGAGCCACAGGCAGTAACCCACGGCCGTATGCCAGCGCATCCCGACCGCGGAGTGTTTTCCGGTGCCCATCTCGCCGTTCGGCGGCTCGTAGGGGCTCGAAGGGCGGGTGATGCCGTCCACGCGGCCGCGCTCCCGCCGCTCGAAGAACTCGGCGAACGCTTCCCAGGTGACTTCCGTCCGCGCCATCCAGAACGGCACCAGATCCACTTCCCGCGCCGGTCCCTCGGCGGGATCCCGGCCGGGCTCGTCGGGGAGGCTGCCGATCCGGGATCGCCCGCCGGGAACTTTCACGATCTCGAACCGGTAGGGCGTCTCGCCGATCTCGACCGTCTCGGATTGCGTCGCGGAAGCCGCACACAGAAGCCATGCCAGGTGCATCATAGGGCCTTCATCCTCTAAGAACGCTCACCGGAGCGCCACCGGCCGCCGGAGATCGGCGTACAAATGATAGCGCCCGGATTCCCCGATGCTATCATGGCCGGGCCCATTGGAGGAACACTCGATGCGTCGATCCCACGATCCCTCCCGCCGCCGCTTCCTCAAGGCCGCCGGCGGCGTGGCGGCGGCCTCCGCGCTTCCGGGCGCCGCAATCCCCTGCGTCCATCCCGCCGGGAACGAGGAGCTTCAGGCGGCGCTCATCGGCTGCGGCGGCCGGGGCACCGGCGCCGCGATGGACGCGCTGTCCACCCAGAGCAAGCTCGGCCCGATCAAGCTGGTGGCCATGGCGGACATCTTCCCCCAAAGGCTCAAGCGCAGTCTTTCCCAGATCCGCGACGGATACGCCGCGCAGGTGGACGTCCCCGAGGACCGGCAGTTCATCGGCCTGGAGGCGTACCAGAAGGCCATGGACGCCGTCAAGCCCGGCGGGGTGGCGATCTTCGCCACGCCGCCCGCGTTCCGCTGGGTCCACTTCCAGTATGCGATCCAGAGGGGCCTGAACGTGTTCCTCGAGAAGCCCGTCACCGTGGACGGTCCGACGAGCCGGCGGATGCTCCAACTGGCCGATGAGGCGGACAAGAAGGGTCTCAAGGTCGGCGTGGGCCTCATGGTCCGGCACTGCCGCGGCCGGCAGGAGCTTTACGAACGTCTCCGGGGCGGGGAGATCGGCGAGATTCTGATGCTCCGGGCGTATCGCATGCACGGGCCCGTGGGCTACGCCTTCTCCGGACCCAAGCCTCCGAACATGAGCGACTTCCTGTACCAGATCCAGCGCTTCCACAGCTTCCTCTGGGCCAGCGGAGGCCTCTTCAGCGATTTCTACATCCATCAGGTGGACGAGTGCTGCTGGATGAAGGGGGCCTGGCCGGTCAAGGCCCACGCCACCGGCGGCCGCCACTACCGCGGCGACGCGATCGACCAGAACTTCGACTCCTACTCGGTCGAATACACCTTCGCCGACGGCACCAAGTTCTTCCTCGACGGCCGCACGATGAACGGATGCCACAACGAGTTCGCCAGCTACGCGCACGGCACGAAGGGTTCCGCCGTCATCTCGACCGCGGGACACACCCCCGGCAAGGTGCGCACGTTCAAGAGCCAGCGCATGAAGGACGAGGACCTGATCTGGGCTTATCCGCAGCCCGAGCGCAATCCCTACCAGCTCGAGTGGGAGGACCTCATCGAGGCCATCCGTCAGAACAAGCCCTACAACGAAGTCCGGCGCGGCGTCGAGGCGAGCCTGGTGACCTCCATGGGGCGCATGGCCGCCCACACGGGGCGCGTCGTGACCTACGACGAGATGCTCAACTGCCCCCACGAGTTCGCCCCCGGGCTCGACAAGCTCACGAGCCCCGATTCCCCCGCGCCCCTTCAGCCCGGTCCGGACGGCAAGTACCCGATCCCCGAGCCGGGAATCAAGAAGGACCGGGAATACTAGGTGGATGCCCATGATCCGACTCGCTGGAACGTGGGCTCTCGCGCTGGCGGCGCTGGGCGGCGAACTCATTGATTCGATGGACGATCTCCGGGCGCGCCTTTCCAAGGACAAGGTGCGCGTCGAAACCGTGGAAGGGAAGTTCGGAAGAGCGGCGCGTTTCGCGTTCGACGACGGCTGCCAGAGCGTGTTCGCCATGACGTCGATCCGGGGCGCCCCGGAGTGGGATCGCGCGCGGGGGTTCTCCTTCTGGGTCAAAGGCGACGGCTCCCGCCGCTTCGGGGGCCTCCAGTTCATTTGGAACGAAGACTACTCCGCCCGGTACGACCTGATGTTTCCCATCGACGGCACCGAGTGGAGAAAGATCGACGTGGCCTGGGAAGACCTGGTGCCCGTCCTGCCGAAGTCTCCCTTCCTCGACCCGAAAGGTCCGCGGACGCCCTCGCGCCTCTCCGCGCTCTGGTTCGGCAAGTGGTGGTACTGGCGCGACTACGGCGCGCATTCCTACGCGATCGACGAGATGCGCCTCGAAGGCGCGCTCGAACGAGGCCCCGCGCCGGCCGCTCCGGGAGGGGCGCCCCTCGAGCGGGTCCTGGCGCGGCTGAAGGCGGGCCGGCCCGTCACGATCGTCACGATGGGCGATTCGCTGACCGACTTTCAGCACTGGGCCAACAAGCCCGTCAACTGGCCCACCCTCCTGGCCGCGCGGCTCAAGGAGAAGTACGGCTCGGAGGTGCGCCTGATCAACCCCGCGATCGGCGGCACGCAGCTCCGCCAGGGGCTGGTGCTCCTGCCGCGGTGGCGCGCCGAGGCGCCTGAACCGGATCTTGTGACGATCCTCTACGGGTACAACGACTGGGACGCGGGGATGCGGGGCGAGGAGTTCCGCGAGACGCTGCAGGAGGCGGTCGACCGCGTCCGCCGGGCCACGGGCGGCCGGGCGGATGTGCTCCTCCTGACGACGTGTCCGGCCCTCGATCGGTGGACGACGATGTCTCCCCTGGCGGAAGCGGTGCGCTCGGCGGCGGCGGATCGGCGGGCGGGCCTGGCCGACCTGGAGAAGGCCTTTCATGCCGTCCCCGAAGCGGAGCGCGAAAAGCTTTTCTGCCGCGACCGGGCCCACCTGGGACCCGCGGGTCACGAAACCGTCGCCGGGACGGTCCTTTCCGCGATCGAGAAGGCCGGGCGCTGAGACCCGCGTCGCGCGACGCGGCACGAGGGGTCGGCCTGGGGCCGTGGCCGTGAAACCGCGCTACTTTTTGCCGCCCGGTTTCAGATGCCGGTCGAAGAACGCGTAGGTCGCCTCGAGCGTCCGCGCGAGTTCCGGCGGACCCCAGCCGTGGCCGGCGCCCACGATTAGGTCGGCCCGCCCCGGCACGCCCGCCGCCGTCATCGCGTCCACCATCGCGTAGACCTGGCTGTGAGGAACCAGCGCGTCCTTGGTGCCCTGAAAGTGCAGAATGGGCGCGTCGCCTTTCGAAACGTAGGTGATCGGCGAAGCCCGGCGGTACTCTTCCGGCTTTTCCTGGCGCGAGCCGCCGATCCACCGGGCGACGATCCCGCGGCTGGCCTCCGGGAAATCGGCCGAGACGAAGTCCGTGGGTCCGAAGAAATTCACCACCGCCTGCACCTGGCTGGGCTGATCGGCCCAGCCCCCGTCGCCCTCCAGTCCGTCCCCCTTCCCCATCACGCCGAGCATCATCGAAAGGTGGCCTCCCGCGGAAAACCCCATCGCGCCGATCCGATCCCGGTCGATGCCGTACTTTTCGGCGTGCGCGCGCAGAAAGCGGACGGCGCATTTGACGTCCTCGATCTGGGCCGGAAAGAGCGCCTTCGGGACGAGGCGGTAGCCGACCGTGGCGGAGACGTATCCGCGCCGGGCGAATTCCCAGGTCAGGGTATCGTGAGCTTCCTTCCGGCCCGCGGCCCAGCCGCCGCCGTGGATCACCACGACGCAGGGGAGCCGATGCTCGGCGGGATCGAAGGGCCGCCCCTCCACGGACCGCGGCCGGGCCAGGTTGAGCTTGAGATCCTCGCCGCCTCCCTTCCCGTACACGACGTCGCGTTCGAAGAGGACGTCGTCCGGCGGCCGGGGGCCGGGATCCTGGAGCGCGAACGCGGCGGCGGCGCCCAGGAGCCAAACGGCGAAGGTTCTCATGATGGATCCTCCCGCATTTGGAGCTTCGACCTCTCTCCGGACAGTACGCCGGATTCGGGAGCGGCGGGGACTTCTTTTCTGAAATCGCCCGGCGCTCCCGGGGTATAGTAGCCGGTCGGTTCGCACGAGGGAGGCCGGCATGACGGTTTTCTGGGCGGCGGTTCTGGTGCTCGCGCAGAGCGGGGGCGACTGGCCGCGCTTTCGCGGGCCCGGCGGAGACGGCGTCGCCCCGGCGGACGCGGATCCGCCCGTCGAATGGGGCGAGGGGAAAAACGTCGCCTGGAAGATCGCGCTTCCCGGGCGGGGGAGATCCTCGCCGGTGCTTCAGGGGGGCCGTCTTTTCGTCACCTTCGCGCGCGAGCGCGGGGTGCGGCGGACGCGCATCGGTCCCGACGACATGCAGGTCGCCGAGCACGTGGCCCTCGGGGCCGCGGGGGTGGACGCCGACTCCGGCAGGATCCTCTGGGAGACCCCGCTCCGGGAAATCGACGGGCCCGATCCCGTTCACTGGCTCAACAGCTGGGCCACGCCGACGCCGGTGGTGACGCCCGGCCGGCTCTTCGTCGACTTCGGCGGGTGGGGGACCTGGTGTCTGGATCCGGCGACCGGAAAAGTTCTTTGGGAGAAGCGCATCCCCCTGGACCACCAGGTGGGACCGGGAAGTTCGCTCGCCTTCGAAGAGGGGTTTCTCGTCCTCGTTCGGGACGGACGCGACGCGCAGTTCGTAACGGCGCTCGATCCCGCGACCGGCGGGACCGTGTGGAAGACGGATCGGCCGCCGGTCCGGACGGGCCACCCCAACACCCGGAAGTCGTTCTCCACGCCGATTCGGATCGAGGCGGGAGGGCGCCGCCGGCTGGTCGCGGTGGGGCCCCACTGGATCGCCGCGTACGAGCCGGGCACGGGGCGCGAGGCCTGGCGGCTGCGGCACGGGGACGGATTCTCGATCGGTTCGGCGCCGGTGTTCGGACACGGGAAGGTGTACTTCAGCACGGGCTGCATGAGGCCGCACCTGCTGGCGGTCCGTGCGGAGGGCGAAGGGGAGCTGGCGCCCTCGGCGGTCGTATGGCGCGCGGAGAAAGGCGTGCCGGTCATGTCGTCGCCGATCCTGGCGGGAAATCTCCTCTATTGGACGTCCGACGAAGGGATTTTGACGGCGGCGGACGCCCAAACGGGCGAGGTGCGTTTCCAGGCGCGGCTGGGCGAGGGGCACCTGGCGTCTCCAGTCCTGGCGGCGGGACGGCTCTATTTCTTCGGCCGCGAGGGCAAGGCGACCGTGATCCGTCCGGGGGCCTCCTTTGAGAAGATCGCCGAGAATCGGATCGACGGCGTGGTCATCGCGTCCCCGGCGGTATCGGGGCGGGCGCTCTTTCTCCGGACGGACACGCATCTTTACCGGATCGAGCGCCGCGCGCCGTGAGACCTTGACGGCGCCCGGGCCTCCTCGCCGTTTTCACGCCTGCGGCCGGCCTCTTGGGGGCCGGTCGCTGTCCTCGACTCGGGAGGGTGTTCTCCTGGGACTCGCCCGCAGGACGCGGGCGTCCGGTTGCCCCTCGTCCCCGTCATGCACCTTTCTTCCTTGGCCCTGCTCTACCCTGTCTTCTCCAGTGTCCAAGGAAATCGGGTGCGCTATAACTCTGAGATTTCTCGTGGCGCTCCCCCTGTCGGAAACCAGGCCCCGGAAAGACCGAGACCGAAGGACCATCAGGGTATGCCTTGCTTAGCGAGAAACGCCAGAATGTCTTGCTCGTCTCTAGGGTCAAGTCGCTTGAATGATCTGACCTCATAATACGCCGGTGCCCTGGGTCCAATCACATCGGCGAGATCGAAGGGCGGCTTCAATTCTTCAAAATCCTCGCATTCGATAATATATGTCCACCGGCCTTCGTTGCTGGGACCCCAGTACTTCGAAATTTCTCCAGGAAGCGCTCTCCGAACGTCGCGGAAACGGGTGACAAATTGGATCTGCCGCTCACCCGGATCACAATCACTTCGGTTCTTGCTGATGAGGATTATCTCCCCTTTAGCCCACGGATCAGGACATCCCGCATACGCATGGACACGGTTTTGAAGAACGCCGCCTATCGTATCCTTAGACGTTTTGAACAAATACATTCTACGATCCTCCCGTCGTGCAACACGTCCGACCGAATGCCCACATACAGGTCGCTCCCCATTGGGGGCCACCGAATGAATATGTCAGTCTTCCGACCGGATCAGCGTTTTCCCGCTCCTCGTCACACCCAGAGTTTCCCCTCTTCGCCCGCCGTCCCCCTTGGGGAGCCAAACGAGCCCGTGGCGCACGAAGGAAACGTTGCTTCATCCGCGCCGACCGGAACTATTGAAACACCCCCCATTCCAGGCCCGAAGGGGCACGCTCTCCGTCATGCGAGCGCCGGACCGGAACCGGACGGTCTGCCCCTCCCGGAACCGCTTCTTGCTTCGCTCCGGATCCAAGAATCTTAAACCCTGAGATTTATCGTGCCCTTAATTTCGGGAGAGCAGGCCCAAGCGGCGATAAGCCCCAGAGACACGTTCATGCGACTTCATCATACTCCTCAACCTCGATCGAGGCCCGCACGGCGTTACCGGCGATCTCCGTGAGCGTGCATTCCAGATAGCGCACATCCGGAGGCATGGCTCCCTTGCGGCTCCGCTTCCAATAACTGAACGTGACGGTCGCCCCCTTGGGCAGGATGGGAGGATGCGTCGTTTCGTCTCCGAGAGCAAAGCTCCGGGAGCCCATGAAACCCTTGTGGGTGTAGTACGTGACCTTGAGCCGCACCCGCCAGATGTGGTCGGCGGAAGCGTTCTTCAAGACAATTTTCTTGAGGGCCGTGTTCCTTCTAGGGAATCCTGACGTCATAATCTCGTACCCGACAACCTGCACGGCACCCGAAGACGCAGCTTTCCGCAGCGCAGAATTGGTCGACGCCGCGCGAGAAATCGCCGGAGGCAACTCGTCCTTGAAGTTACCCGCACTCATCCAGTCGCTCTTCCCATCGATGTCCACGGCGGCTCCAACGGCCTTGAGACGATCAAGAAGGTTCTTCCGACCCTCCGTGTCTTTCTGGTCTCCATCCTGAATCACCACATAGTTCAGACCATCCACGTCGCTCACGCTCCGGATCTCGCCCACACGCACGATGACGACGTTTGCCCGTTTCATCCCCAGCGCCATACCCGTCTCCAGGAGAACGTTCGGGCGCGGTTGCCTCTGCTCCTGCTCGGCGGACCGCCCGCCAACGTCAAGATCGGGACGGAGACGCGCGAGATCATCGCCGCTCCACAGCGCGACCACCGCCACCGCCCCCGCCAGCCCCGCCGTCACGACCTCCAGGTTGTAGGGGCTCCCATGACCCGTCTCGTTGACGAGGCTGTTCCATTCGCGCGGCTCCAGTCCGGCGCGCCTGAGAAGCTCAAACATGCTTTCCCGAAGTCCCTCGTTCCGGCCGTGAATCACAAAAACCTTCCTGGGATCCGGTTTGGCCACGGCATTCTCGTTCACCGAATCGCTTCCTCTCGCGGGCACCTTCTCGTCCTTTACACCATGGGAAGAGGCAGAAGCACACTTCGTTCGATAAGTGTCTGGAAGTGCGTCCCGAGGGTGATCGCCAAAGCCCGGTCCCGAACCAGGAGCCCCAGCTCGATGTTCCGCTCCAGAGCGGCTTCCGTCAGATTCGCCGACGTCACAAAGACCGTCTCCTCGTCCGCCAGCACCGCCTTGGCATGAAGAACACCCCCTGGACCCTCCGCATCCAGCGCGCGGGGATCATAGAAAACCCTCGGGCGACGTGCCCCCGGCCAGTCGCTCGTCCAGAATCGGTCAGCAAAACGACGCACGAGATCTCCCGGCGGCCCCAGCTCCCCCTTCCGCCGCTGGATGTTCATCAAAAGCGTCACCTGCAAGCCCGGCTTCGCCTCCATCCGGCGCGCCAGGACCTCGAAGGCTCTGGGACCGTCAAAAAACACAAACGTGCTGATCCAAAGCGAGCGCTCGGCCGAACCGAGAAGCTCCTCGTAGACCCGACGAGTCTGCCGGGCATGAAGACCCGGCACCTCAGGACCGGACCAGACCAGGTCCGGCCTGCGAACCCGCGCGGCCGTCTTTCCGGCCGCCCGGATCAGCGCCGCCGCAGCCGATGGGGAAACGCCCAGACATTGAAACTCTCTCAGAGCGCCGGCGACCCCTTCCACCCCCGAAACGTCGCCCAGCGCCGAACCCACCGATACGGGAGACGAGGACAGATCCACCAACCCTGCCTCCAGGGCGTCCGCCAAGCGGTCCCGGAGGTGCGAAGGAAGTTCGAAGAGATACTCCATCATCCGGCCGACTCGAAGAAGGCGGCGTCCGTCAAGCCGATAACAGGAACCAGGAGCGCCCGGTCCAGATAGTCGTTCCTCATCTCGCACGACGTCTCCGCTACCAGAAGACAGCCGTGACAGGCCGCCCCCAGCAACCACCTTCCCTCCAAGCTCTCCCCTGGGGCATGATGGGCGCAGATGGGGTCGTTGGAACACAACTCGCTCGACCGAAGCGCCTGCCGGAGATGCCCCGCCATGTACCTCCCCTGATGAACCAGTCCCCCCAGCGTCCCCTCGGCGTCCGAGCTGCTGGTGTACAGGAGAAGCCCATAGCGATCGCCCTTCAGATCCACATAGATGCGCTCGCGAATGGAACTCGCCGGATAGCCGCAGCGCATCGCCAGGGACTGGATCAGAACATGCGAGAGACTGTGCAATAGAATGTAGGGACCGCCGGGGAAAAGACGCTTGCTCCGGCGACCATCCGTCCATCTCTGGTGACCCCTCATCAGGGATTCCAGGCGACGTCTCACCCCCGGCCGTTCCAGCCAGGTCCGAACCGCCTGCGTCCGGAACTGGAGAAAGATCCCCTCCCCGCGGTTCTCCACCGCCGGGAACCAGGACGGCTCAGAGGCGATCGAGGCCCGCTGAACGTCCGTCTCGTACTCTCCCTGGAGGTCCGGCAGCTCCGCCTCCAGGCGGGTGAAGCCGATGAGGGTCGTCACCTCCCGCAGGCGGTGAAGCTGAATTACGGCATCGATACCATCGAATTCCCCCGGTTGCCGCCAACACCGGTCCGGGAGACGGCGGGCATGGAAGTCGGGGTTGACGGGGACATCCTCCCCAAACCCCTCCGGCGCGGCCAGGATCGCCTCCAGCTCCACCTCCTTGATCGGCCGATCCCCGCCGACACCCTCCTTGGCCCGGCGGATCACCTCCAGGACCTCGGAATCCGAAAAGGGCAGGAGCCTCTCCGAAATCCTGGGCTTCTTCTTGAGGACCGCCAGCTCGGCCGGACCGTCCACGATCTGAAGATACTCCCAGAACTCCCGAACCACCTCGTCCACCTTCGACGAGCGATCCGGCAAGGAAAGAACGCTCATGACTTGGGGAAAATAGGCATTCGAGGCCGTACGATTCAGAAGCCGGCTCGGCTGGTTGCATCCTTCCGCCCCCCCCGGCCCCAGCCAGGGCCGCGCTCCCCGGCAGGTACCCAGGGGATTGAGTTCCAACTTCGAAGCCTCTTGAAGGTTCCTCGACTTCCCACAGCTCGCGCACCGCACCACCAGATCCCCCAGGCCCCCGCTGATCCCCCGCTCGTCCAGCCAGAGCTGCCCCTTGCAGGGATCGCCCTGACCATGGACGTAGCCATACCAGTCGATGTCGTCCACATGCCCGCGCGGACAAGCGCGCACGAAACGAATGGCCACGGTCGGAAGACCGTCGAATTGATTATTCCTGTCAAGCACCTTCCGATGGACGAGCCGGCGGGACAAGACCCGCTCGTCCCGCGGCCCCTTCTCCTGAACCAGAAACCATTCGGGAAACCTGAAAACCACGACCGGCTTCATCGCGCGCGGATCGTCGGAGGACGCCGGGGGGGCATAAAGTCGAACCGCGGACATCTTCATCAGCGCGGCGATTTTCCGGGCCAGCCGCGGTTCCTGGATCTCCTCCAGCTTGCCCTCCTCCGGCCACACGTCCAGTCCGCCCACAATGGCGGAATCCTTCGGTAAATCGATCAGAGCTCCTGGTCCAAACGTCGTTATGAGCTGGCTCCGGCGGATCTGTCCCACGGAATTCATCCTCGATCCTCCGCCGCCTATTGCCTCAGATCCTTCAGGACTAAGTCCACCTCGGGCTCCACCTCCCGGAGAGATCGAGGAACACGGAACTTCCGATGATGTTCGGACTCGAAGTCCTTCTCCAACGGATCCCGCAACAGGGCCTTGGCCAGCTTCCCCTCCCATTGCTGATATTGAATCCCCACGCCGCTTTTGCGGAAGTCCTCGGACACCGTGATCCAGGAATCCAGGAGATCCACGATCCGGCTCTGAACACTCTGAAGCCGCTCCTCACGCTCCTCCTCTTCAAGGGATTGACGCCGCAGCCGCTCCTGAAACACCTCGAGCAGACGCCGTTCCACCGCGGCCCGAACCTCGGAAATCTTCCCTGCCCCGTCGGGAGGCGTCAGCTCGACCACCCCGTGGCGGGCCAGCGCCACCATGGCCCCGGCCAACCCGCGATCCAGGGCCCGGGCGGAGAACGGGGTCACGCTCCCCGGCTCGACCGACCTATAGAAGGTCTCGTGATAATGCCGGAATCGCTCATAGTGCGATCGGTCCCGCGGCTTGTGAGGAATCAGAATGGTCACCACAAGGCCGGGCTTGCTGTCGTCCCGCCCCACCCGGCTGGTGGCCTGAATGTACTCCGTGCAGGTCTTGGGCTGGCCATGGACAACCATAACCCCCAGCCGGGGGATATCCACGCCGACCGAGATCATGTTGGTCGCCAAGACGCAGTCTACGCTCCCGTCTTCACGATGCGCACACTCCAGCCGGCGGCGGGCCTCCGCCACCTTGTGGGTGGGAACACGCGACGTCAGTTCCAATACCTCCGAAAGGTTCCTGCGATCGCTGAAAAGGCCTGGGTCCCCCCCGAGCCGTCGCCTCAGGCCGTAAGTTTGGATCGTGTTCTGAATCTGCTCCTCGATGACTCTGCGGGACCCGCCCAGTTCCCGGAGGCTGTTGAAATACCCCACCACCGTCATGTAGGGATCCGCCGGGTTCTCCTTCCTGGAGATCACGCCCGCCTGCCGGTACAGGCGCTCGGCCGCCCCAAGGAGCGCCAGCCACACTCGACGCATGACCTCCTTCGAGCTCTGCCCCGCCGCCGCCACTCCGAGATAGAACCGGCCGGCGACCGAAGCCAAGGGTTGCACGCGGGCAAAAAAGGAGTCCCGCCGGTCCGGTCCGGGAGGCGGGAAGATCTGCGTTGTTCCCCGACCGAACAGGGCTTGAACCTGATCCTGGGCCTGACGAACCGTGGCCGTCGAAGCCACGATTTTCGGACGGACCGTCCGGTCGCCGATCTTCCGGATACAAAGCCCTTCGATGGCGGTCTCGTAGAGGCCTGCCAGAGTTCCCAACGGTCCCGAGACGAGATGCAGCTCGTCCTGAATCACCAGGTCCGGCGGAGGCAGCGAATCCGGCAGCGGATTGCCCCTCCCGGGCTCCGCGGGCCCATAAAAACCCTCGTTGTCGTGCCGGTCGGCCCCGCCCAGCAGAACGCCGCAGGGACCCACCCAGGGGAGCGAGGCGAATTTGTCCACCGTGGCGATCAGGAACGCCGGGAG
Organism: Planctomycetota bacterium; assembly: GCA_035574235.1. Lineage (NCBI taxonomy): Bacteria > Pseudomonadati > Planctomycetota > Planctomycetota bacterium. Next base: position 23,459 of record DATLZA010000026.1, read on the forward strand.
CCGCCGGTAGATGGACTCGTCCACCGCCACAATCGGCAACGGGCGGTCGCGCGTGAAATCGCAGTCCGGGTTGGCGCAAACCACCCTGAGGTTGCGGGGTTCGTCTTCGTCCGGCTCGAGATCAAAGGATTCAGGCTGGAAGCGGGTCCCGCACCAAGGGCAGGCTTCGAGAGGGATAGGTGGGGGATTGCCCTTGGGGTTTTTCTTGTACCGTTGGGTCTTGCTCCGGGCCGTATCCTGGCGGTTGTCCCCCTTGCGCCCCATGATATTGGGCGTGGCCGCCTTGCCGACCCACAGGCCGATCTCGAAAGGCCATGTCCCATACCGCGCCTCCTGGCCCCGCCGCTCCATCTCGAGCGCGCAAACCAAGCCCGACGCCCGCATAAGTTGATCGAGGGTCAAAAGCCGCAGGGTGTACCGCATGATGACGCTCACCCCGGCTCCGGCGCGGCCCTGGGCGGCCGGGTGTTTCAGCCTCCGGTAGACCATGGCAAAGGCCGCCAGGCCCAGGTAGGCCTCGGTCTTCCCGCCGCCGGTGGGGAAATAAAGGAGATCCACCGTCTCGCGGTTCCGATCTTTCGGATCGGCTAACCCGGACAGATTCAGAAGAATAAACGCCAGCTGATAGGGATACCACTTCGGAGGCCCCGACAGCTTTTCACCCAGTCTCTGATGGAGCGCCCGGGCCACGGCACGGTTGGCTGTTCGGAAGGCTTCCAGGACATCCGGATCCCGCGCCAGAAGATCGATCCCCTGCCCGATGCGCCGACAGGCGAAGGAAGCTCGCTCCAGGAGGACCTCGGCCGTCTCCCGGTGACGGCCTCCGAAGCTCCCAAGCTTCTTCCTCCAGCCGGCGATCCACTGTTCATATTGCCGGGTCAGCGAACGCAGGGCCGCCTCGGCGGCCGGACCGTCCTGCAGCGCTCCCAGCGCATCCATAGAGAGCTCAACCTCGGGCACCTGGCAAGCCGCGGTCTTGGGGACTTCGACCCCTGGGAGCCATGTCGTGCGAATCGCCCGACACGTCCCGTCCTCCTGAACTTCCCAGTCCGCCGAAACCCCGTGCCCCACGGCGAACTCCGGTGTATCGGCGTAGTGGAGGTCCGCCACCCTCTCGTCCCACCCGTCCGCCTTCAGACCCCTCGGATCGGAACGCGGCACGAGCGGCCGGTCGCTCGACACCTCCAGCGCGGCCTGGAAGATGTAGGAAAGGTCGGGATTTTCTTTATTGGGACTCCGGCGGTTAACCAGGAACACGGAAACCGACCGGCTTCCCGGAGCAATCCTGTCCGACAGATCCCCGCCGGCGATCTTGCGCTCCAGGACATGAAGCTGAAGGCCGCCGGAATCCGGAACGTCGTAGACGCGGTCCCCCTTCAACTCGACCCGGATCTTTTTTTCTCGAGGCCGCCGCTGCCAGGCCTTTTCTGTCTTCCCCTCAGGGCTCTGGATCTCCACCAGCTCGTAATCCCCCCAGCGCACGACCCCTTCGAACTCATGGGCCTCCGGCGGAACCAGGAAACTTAACCCCATCGAAGAGGGGAAATGCCCCCTCTTGGCCGCCCTGCGGTCCTCGGAGTTTTCTTCGGGGAGGCCCTCGTGTTCGAGAACCTCGTCCAGATCTTCATCCTCGCCGGGAGCGCAGCGCTCCTCCGGCGGCGTTCCGGTGGGAATCAGAAACCCGGTCAGATACCAGTTGGAAGGACGGATCCAATAGGGGAGCTTTTCCTCCGCCAGGGCGTGACCGCTCCAAGGGCCCACGAGATCGAGCCTCAGGGCCTCCACCAGACGTTGGCGCACCTCGAGAGAGCTCGAAGGAGAGCTGCCGTCGTTGCCTTTCGGGTTCATCAGGCTAATAATTCCGTTTCGAACGCATTAAATCCACGATTCCGTAACGCCGATTCGTTCGGCCCCGCTGGAACCTATAAGAGATCCGCTCCCATAACTTCCTGATCCGCATTGCGCTTGCGCCGATTGCGTCCGGGGCGTTCCCGGCGGGCCGCGCCGCTGAGGGCTTCCTCCCTCGCCCGGCGGGCGTTGAGTTCCAGCAGGCGCGCCAAGACCTCGTCCCGGATGTCGTCCGGCCACCGGTACCGGTAGGGTTTTTTCTTGTCGCCCCATTCCTCCTCGTCGATCTCGTAGTCGAGTAGGAATTCGTATCGGGTCGGGATGTCCGTCCAGCCGTAGGCATCGAGGACCGCGCGGTCCATGGCCGCGTGGAGTTCGCGGAGCCTGAGGATGTCCGCCTGGCGTTCGTTGGGATCGTGAAAGCGGTTATAGGTCTTGGTCAGCCCTTCGTTGTTCCGGATCATGAGAGCGGCGCGGAATTCGTAGCAGACCTTTCCGGCGGCCTCGAGAGCGGGACGAGTGTCCCACCTCTCCGGGAAGGGGAATGTCTCGAAACAATCCGAAGGTGTGTATCGAAGCCGATCTTCAAGGGACGAGGCAAAGAACCGCACCCACGTTTCGTGGACGCGCGACTGGAGCACGGCGAAGGGGCCGTAGGAGTCGAAGGGAAAGACGCAGAGAGTGTGCGCAAAAACCGCATTTGCGGATAGCAGGGCGAACGCCATGTGCGGCGCGGCACCACAATTCACAGCCAATACCCGCTCCAGCCCCGCGATGGCGGCGTATAATTCCTTCGCAAGAGACCCATATTGCCACCACATCCTGGCCCGCTTGCGACCGATTTCGTTCTTGGTCAGTTTGGCACGCTCGGGGCGCACCTTCTTCTCAATCATCGCCATTAAATCCGGCCATCGCCTGCGGCATTCCTCCTCACTCCTCTCTCCGAAGTTGATGACGTACCGATGATGCTCATGCGCAGGGTGGGTGTTCACCTCCTCCCCCCCGATGTAGGGGAAAATAACCTCCTTGTTTGCCGGATCCTTTTCGATCAGCCGGCGCATCTCGGCAATCGGCGTCGCGATCCCGTCCCTGTCGCTGTCGTCGAACGTGAACCCCATGCCGAGAACATAGCTTCCAACAAAACTTTTACCTGCATTTGCGGTCAACCTGACCGGGTCGTCATGACCGCCCCTGTGGAAGAGGTACGCCGTGATCTTCTCCACTTCCCGGCCGTCCAGCCGCCGCGGGCCCCGGAACTCGCCCTTCATGACATGGACGACGCTCACCACCACGGCCGCCAGCCCGGGCCACTTGAGCCGCCTCCGCGCGCAGAAGATCTCGCCCCCATTCCTGCAGATCCACCGGAGACCGCTCGAGCGAGTGTCCCCCTGACCGATCGTCTTGGTAGCAATGAGCCCGAAGGCGCCTCCCTGCCTAAGGAGGTTGAACGCGCGCCGGAAGAAATGGGCGACAAGATCCGCATTTCCGTGGCAGTCAGGATGGATCTCCTGAAGCCAATCCAGGTAATAGTCCGGATTTCCCGCGATGATCGTGTTCTTGCCCCCAAACGGCGGATTCCCCAAGATCGCGTCGAACCCGGGATTCTCCCGTTCGAAGACCTCCGGAAACTCGAGCTGCCAATGGAAGGGGACAAGCGCGGGATTTCGATGTTCCTCCAGCTTCAGCAGACACTCCTTGTCGTCCTCCTCCAGGGCTTTCTCCAGGGCATCGGCCAGCCTTTGACGGCTGGTGTTGCGCTCCTTGGGCTTTGGGGACGAAAAGAACCCCGACACCACCAGGTCCCCGATGAGCTTAAGTTCCGAAAGGGCTTCGTCCGCGTCCCGGAGCTTCGCGGACAGTTCCACTTCGTCCGCCTCCGAAGACCGCCGGATCTCGTCCCGAAGGTGACGGCATTCCCCGATCCGCTCCTCGATAAGCGGCGAGATAAGCCTTTTCTGCACCTCTCCTCCGGCCTTCCAGTGGAAGACCGAGATCTGATCCAATCCCAGCCCCACCAGCGAATCCCCGTGACGCAGGGCGTGATCCAGGAACGTGAAAGCGTGATCCTTCGCCAAGGTCGCCAGCCACAGAGACATCTTGGCCAGGTCCACGGCCACCGGATTCCGATCCACCCCATAAAGGCAGTTCTGGGCCACCAGGCGACGGGCGTGAATCACTTCATCTTCGTCCGGGGGAATCGGAGGAACCTGATTGTGAGCATGCCAGGACTCGACCAGGGCGTCTGCCAGGAACCGGCAGGCTTCGACCAGGAATGCCCCGGACCCCATCGCAGGATCGCAAACCTTAAGATCCAGGATCTGCTCTGGCCGGGGCGGGCGGCCGTCCGGCCCGCGCAGGCGCTCCAGAATCGGCTCCAGGGTCGTCCGCACGATGGGCTCGGTGAGCTTCCTTGGGGTGTAGTGCGACCCGGAACGGCGCCGCTCTTCGCTGGGCTGAAGGACCATGGCGCCCTTGGAGACGCGGTCCGGCGTGGCGGCCTTGTCGATGAGGGGCTCGAGGGCGGCGTGGAGGTCCTCCAGGGTCTTGGCCTCCGAGATGCCTTTCTTCATCCTCTCGCTGATCCGGCGGTCGGCGCGTTCCTGGAGCCATTCGACCCGCTTTGCCGGGTTTACGGCCAGAAGGGCCTCGAGATCCACCGTCGTGGGGGCTCCCCACTTCTTCGGCGCTCGGATCGCCACCGAAACCCCGGCGGCCTTTTCCAGGCGGAACCCCATCATCGCCTGATAGACTGAGCCGATCTGCTCGACGTCCAGGGCGCGGTAGGATATGCGTTCGCCGTCCAGCACCAGAAGCTTTTCCAAAGTCCGGTAGACGGTTCCGTCGGGGACGCGAGGCGGTGCGATGGGGCCGTTCTGGCCGGCCCGTCGACCCTCAAGAAAGGGAAACCGATCCGGGTCGAAGAGCGTTCCATGCCGCGCGGGCAGGCGCTCCGCACCCAATTCGGCCCCCTCGTGGATCAGGCGAAACAAAACCAGAAGCTGCGGCCAAGCCCCGAACCGGTGGTCCATGGTGTCCGGATACAGAGCCGCATCTTCCCGAAGGCGCTGGTAGAGTCCGCCGAGCGAGTAGTATCGTTGCCAGGTTTCATTCCGGGGCAGCATCTCTTTCTCCTCGGCGTAGAAGAGGAACACCATGCGCAGGAGCACCGTCAGGAGTCCCCGGTAGACCTCGTCCGGATCCCGCGAAAGGGGGTCCTGGAGAAGCCGCCCCCCGGATTGTTCGTGGGCGGTCTGGAAACCCCGGAGGAGCTCATAGAGGGCGTGAAGGACCTGTTCGGCGAGCCGTTCGCTTACCTCGTTCTGATACTCCCGGCTCTCCTTGAGAAGGGCGGCGAGGCGCTTGGCGCGAGGCAGAGTGAGGAGTCGGGACTCCCCCAGGAGCAGGCGAAGCGCCGAGCAGATGGGCCGCCCCGCGACCTGGACCATGTCCTTCACGCGGAAGTCGATCCACCCGGAACTCTCTCCCCGGGGAGCGGAGATCAGGCGCAGATACCGACCGTTGACCAGCAATCCCGCGAGGACGCCTGTTTTGCGCAGGAGCCGCTCCATCCGACTGTGGGGGGACGCGTCGAGACCTTCCCCGACGCGCCCGGCCTTGTCCATGTCCTCGTTCGGCTCCAGAACCTTCACCAGGAGCTGCCAGGGCGAATCCTTTTCTTCAGGATCGGGATCGCGCACGGCGAAATCGGGCCGGAGGGTCTCGTTGTATTCGGGGAGGGGCACTTCGAGCTCGGCAGGGATGGGGTGTTCGGGAGTGCCGGCATAGTAGGTGGTGGAGAAGCTCCAACCGAGAACGGACTTCGCGAAGGACGGAAAACGCCTCGAAAGCGAAATTTAGAGCGCAAATAGCGTTTTTTAGTCCGATTCAAACGCCTCCGACCTGTCGTTTAGGACAGATTAGGACAGTCACCTCACGGCCCTCCGGCGCACCGAGAGTCGCGTTCAGCAAG
>DATLZA010000027.1 GCA_035574235.1 Planctomycetota bacterium
CCAAGGGCTGCGCCGGGGACCGATCGCCTCGTGGTAGAGGTGGGCCAGGCGAACCAGACGCCGCATGACCCGGCAATCCAGGTACGAAAGAGCGATCAGGTGCTCCCCGAGGGGGTGGTAACGATGTCCCTGATCAGTCCATTATGAAGAGTATTCTCGTTGTATATACTCCTTTCAGGGAGTATCATTCAGCGTGAACGCGGCTACGCGGGCGAAGCGCGGCAAGGTCCGGAAGACGTCCGAGGCGCGACCGGTTCCGGACGTGCTGGATTTTTACGACGGCCTCGTGGTGGAGCTGGACCGCCTGCGGGCGCTGGCGGAGCTTCTCGGATGCGCGGGGGAGCGGCTCGATCCGCGCGTCTTGGGAGGGGTGGCATGTCTCCTGGAAGACGTGGAGCGGCGCATGAGGGAGGCGCTGCGGGGTCTGTGGGAGGGAAGGAAGCGGAAAGGATAGACGCGTCCGCGGGGCGGGCGGCCCGCCGGGTTCTCGTGGCGGACGACGACGCCTCGATCCGGACGTACTTGGCGGCGATGCTGTCGGGCGACGGATGGGAAGTGGATTGGTGCGAAGACGGCGTTTCGGCGCTTGAGGCGGCTCGCTCGGGGGCGCATGAGCTTCTGATCCTGGACGTTCTCATGCCGCGCCTGACGGGACTGGAGGTCCTGCGGGAAGTGCGGGCATGGGGATCGCGGGTGCCGGTCATGCTTATTTCCGGGACGCTCTGGGACGGGGTGATCCGGGCGGCTTCGGCGATGAGCGGGCCGACGGTCTGCCTGGCCAAGCCTTTCGGGCCGGCCGACGTTCGGCGCGCCCTGGCGCGCCTGGGGGAGGCGGTCCGGCGCGGGTTCGGGTAAGGGGAAATCGTTTCGACGCGGGGGCGCGCGCGGTCCGGGAAAGGTCTCGAGTGCGACCGGGGTTGTGGCGGACCGAACGGGGGCACAACGGGCGGACGGCGCGCGCGGCTCTCCGCCGGGCTCGTGCCCCGTGGGGGCATGGGGTTGTCCAGGTCGTGCCCCTATTCCGGCCCGGCGGGGCTCCGCATCGGTTTTGCTCGCCTTTTGCCTTGACTTGGCCCCGGGGGGTCCGCTAGACTCCCCACGCCTCCGGTCGTATGACCCCGCATGCGCGGGCGCCGTGCCGTTTGCGCGGCGGCCGATTACCGCGGCGGGAACCGAGAGTTTGGCGAGAGCTCCCGAACGAGGCTCGTCGTGTCGCTCGAGAACGTCAAGGCCGTCGTCCTGGCCGCCGGCAAAGGCGTCCGGATGAAGTCCGAACGCGCCAAGGTCCTTCACGAGGTCCTCGGCCGGCCGGTCCTGGACTACGTTCTTCGCCACCTGCGGGCGGCGGGCGTCGAAGATATCGTTCTCGTCGTCGGCCACCAGGCCGACCGCGTCCGGGCCGCCGCGCCCGGCTGCCGCTGCGTCGAACAAAAAGAACAGAAAGGGACCGGCCACGCGCTCCTTTCGGCCGAGCCGGCGCTGGCCGGATTCTCCGGCGATCTTTTCGTCCTGGCCGGCGACGCGCCCCTCATCGGACCCAATACCCTGCGGCGGATGCTCGACGAGCACCGCCGCGCCGGCCGCGACGCCACCTTCCTCTCCGCCTGCCTCGACGACCCCACCGGCTACGGCCGCGTTCTGCGCGACCGCGCCACCGGACGGTTCCTCCGCTTCGTCGAAGAGGCCGACGCCGCCCCCGAGCAGAAAAACATCCCCGAATGCAACTCCGGAGCCTACGTCCTGCGCGCCCCCGCGATCTTCGAGGCCCTCCGCGAGGTCCGCCCCGACAACGCCAAGGGCGAAATCTACCTTACCGACGCGCTGGCGGTCCTGGCCTCCCGCGGCCGCCCCGTGGACGCCTGCCGCTCCCAGAACCCCGCCGAGATCTACGGCATCAACACCCGCCGCGACCTCGTCGCCGTCACGAATTTCCTGCGCTGGAAAATCCTCGAGCATCACATGGACGGCGGCGTCACCGTCGTCGATCCCTCCACGACCTTCATCGAGGACGACGTGACGATCGGCGCGGACACCGTGATCCACCCCTTCACGGTCATCCGCCGCGGCGTGTCGATCGGCCGGGGCTGCGAGGTGGGCCCGTTCTCCCACCTGCGGCCGGGAACCGTCCTGGAGGACGGCGCGGAGATCGGAAATTTCGTCGAGGTGAAGAAATCCCGCGTGGGGCCGCACTCCAAGGCCAAGCACCTCACGTACCTCGGGGACGCCGTTTTGGGGGCCCACGTCAACATCGGCGCCGGCACGATCACCGCCAACTACGACGGCGTCTCGAAGCACCCCACGATCATCGAGGACGGCGTCCAGACGGGTTCCCACACGGTGCTCGTGGCGCCCGTCCGGGTGGGGAAGGGCGCCAAGACGGGCGCCGGGGCCGTCGTCGCCAAGGGCGAGGTGCCTCCGGGCGCCGTCGTCGTGGGGGTTCCGGCGCGGCCGCTTCGTCCCAAGGCGCCGCCCGAGGCGGGGAAGAAGGCGTCCTCATGAAGAATTCGCTGGCCGTCTTCTCGGGAAACGCCAACCCGGCGCTCGCCAAACGGGTCTGCGACTACCTGGGGCTTCCCCTGGGCCGCGCCGACATCGGCCGGTTCCCCGACGGGGAAATCGATCTCAAGATTCTCGAGGACGTCCGCGGCGCCGACGTCTACGTGGTCCAGCCCACCTGCCCGCCCGTCAACGAAAACCTGATGGAGCTCCTGATCCTCATCGACTGCCTGCGGCGGGCGAGCGCCGAGCGGATCACGGCGGTGGTGCCCTATTTCGGCTACGCCCGGCAGGACCGCAAGGCCGAAGGACGCGTCCCCATCAGCGCCAAGCTCGTCGCCAACCTCATCACCGCCGCCGGCGCCAGCCGCGTCCTCTCGGTGGACCTCCACGCCCCCCAGATCCAGGGCTTTTTCGACATCCCCACCGACCACCTGTACGCCGCGCCCGTCCTCATCGAATACTTCCGGCGTCTCGATCTCAAGGACGTCACGGTGGTTTCCCCGGACGTGGGCGGCATCAAGATGGCCCGCGCGTACGCCAAGCGCCTGGGGGCGGGACTGGCCATCTGCGACAAGCGCCGCAGCGGTCCCACGGAAACCGAGGTCATGCACGTCATCGGCGACGTCCAGAAGCGGAACGTCGTTCTCGTGGACGACATGATTTCCACGGGCACCTCGATCACCGAAGCCGCCCGGGCCTGCCGGCAGCACGGCGCCCGCGACATCTACATCTGCGCCACTCACGCCGTCCTGGCGGCCAGCGCGGTCGAGAAACTCGCCCGCGCGCCGCTCAAGGAGGTCGTCGTCACCGACACGATCCCCCTGGACGGAAAGGAAAAGCAGCTCGGGAACCTCCGGATTCTGTCGATCGCCAACCTCCTCGGGGAGGCGATCCGCCGGATCCATCATTCGGAATCCGTCAGCAGCCTGTTCCTGTAGAGGAGAAGAAGGCCATGGCCGAATCCTTCATGATCGACGCCGAGAAGCGCGACCGGCTGGGCACGCGCGTGGCGCGCCGCTACCGCAAGGCGGGCAAGATTCCCGCGGTCCTGGCCCGGAAGGGCGAGGCGCCGCTTCACCTGCTCGTGGACGCGCGGGAGTTCGAGCGCGTGGTCAAGCGGCACGCCCGCATCGTGACCCTGCGCCACCCCGCCGGACAGGACAAGGTGTTCATCAAGGAGGTGCAGTACGACCACCTGGACGAGCACATGATCCACGTGGACTTCGCCAAGGTGGCCATGGACGAGCTTCTGACGCTCGAGGTGCCCCTCGTGCTCAAGGGCAAGCCCGTGGGGGTGACGGAGGAGGGCGGCGTCCTCGATCAGTACGTCAAGACCCTGCGCATTCAGTGCCTCCCGGACGCGATTCCGGAGGCGGTCGAGGCGGACGTGACGGGGCTCAAGAAGGACGTCAACCTGACGGTCAAGGATCTGAAGCCTCCGGCGGGGGTCAAGATCCTCAACGAGCCGGATCTGACCGTGGCCGTGGTCACGGAGCACAAGGTCGAGGAGGCGCCGGCGGCGGCCGCGGCGGCGCCCGGGCCCACGGAGCCCGAGGTCATCAAGAAGGAGAAGCCCGAGGAGGGCGCCGAGGAGGCTCCGAAGAAGGAAGCTCCCAAGAAGGAGGAGAAGAAGTAGCGGCCGGGCTCATGAAAGTCGTGCTCGGGATCGGCAATCCCGGCGAGAAGTACGCCGAGACGCGCCACAACGTGGGCTGGAAGGTGGTCGACCGGCTGGCGGAGCGGATCGGCGCCCGGTTCCGCAAAGCCGGCTTCGAGTTCTGGGCCGCCGAGGGGCGGCTGGGCCGGCGCGAGGCGACGCTCGTGAAGACGTGGACGTACGTGAACGAAACAGGGCGGGCGATCCCGGAGATCCTGAAGCGGTACGGCGACGACCTTCTCGTCGTGTGCGACGACGTGAACCTGCCGCTGGGGGCCCTGCGGATCCGGCCCAAGGGCTCCAGCGGGGGCCACAACGGCCTGCGCTCGATCGAGGCGGCGCTCGGGCACGACGCCTACGCGCGGCTGAGGATCGGCGTGGGCGGAGGGAGGCCGGACCCCGACTGGGTGCTCGGGAAATTCGCCCGCGAGGAGCGGCCCGTGATCGAGGAGGCCGTGGCGGCCGCCTGCGACGCGGTCCGGTGCTGGGCCGAGGAAGGCCTGGAAGCGTCGATGACGAAGTTCAACCGCCGGGGTCCCCCCGCCGCCGAGGCGCCGGGGGGTGCGGCGAAAGGAGGATCCGACCGGTGAGCGTGAGAACGTACGAGGGAATGCTTCTGGTGGAGCCCACCGTGGCCAGCCGGGAGTGGAACCGCGTGGTCGAGGAAGTCGAACGCGTGGCCAAGCGCAACGGGGCCGCCGTGCTCCAGATCACCAAGTGGGGGGAGCGCAAGCTCGCCTATCCCGTCCGCAAGGTGAACCGGGGCGCCTACGTCCTGGCGTACCTGGCGGCGCCCCCCAAGGCGGTGGCCAAGATCCGGGCGGACCTGCAGCTTTCGGAAGTGGTCCTCCGGAGCCTGATCCTGCAGCACGAGGGGGAGCTGCGCAAGGAGCCGCCCAAGGATTTCGAGACGGCCGGTCCGCTGCCGCCCAAGACGGATCTGGGCGGCCGCCCGCCGGGGCCCCCGCGTCCGGCGTTCGAGGGCCGTCCGTCGTAACCCGTAAGGAGGTTCGCCCATGGCCAGCGTGAACAAGGTGCTCTTGCTCGGGAACCTGACGCGCGACCCGGAGCTCCGCTACACCCCGCAGGGCGCGGCGGTGTGCGAGTTCTCGCTGGCGCTCAATCGGGCGTACACGAGCAAGCAGACGGGCCAGCGCGTGGAGGAAGTGTCGTTCGTGGACGTCGTCGCCTGGGCCCGCACGGCGGAGCTGTGCGCCGAGTATCTCAAGAAGGGGCGGCAGGTGTTCGTCGAAGGGCGGCTCACCCAGGACCGCTGGGAGTCCCCGGAAGGCAAGAAGATGAGCAAGCTCCGGGTCACCGCGGAGGCCGTGACCTTCCTGGGCGGGCGCCCCGCCGGCGAGGCCCGGCCCGGGGCCGCGCCGGGGTCCGCCCCCGCGGCCGCCGAGGAGGCTCCCCCGGAGCCCGATGCGGAAATGCCGTTTTGAGCGAAGGTTTGAGGAAGGAGAACGTCAGCCATGCCTCGAGTCGAACGCGACCGCGATGAGCGGGACGACCGGCGCAAGAAGTACACCAAGTTCCGCAAGGACAACCGGTGCCGCTTCTGCCGCGACCAGGTCGGAGAGGTGGACTACAAGGACCTCCAGGTCCTGTTCAAGCTGTGCACCGGGCAGGGGAAGCTCTATTCCCGCAAGCGCTCCGGCAACTGCGCGTATCATCAGCGCAGCGCGCAGGCCGCCGTCAAGCGCGCCCGCTTCATGGCCATGCTTCCGTACGTGGGAACCGGCAGCCTGTAACCGCGAGGGTCCTATGAAAGTGCTGCTCTGGCAGGACGTCGAGAAACTGGGAAAGCGCGGCGAGATCGTGGAGGTCCGCGACGGCTACGCGCGCAACTACCTGCTTCCCCGGCGGCTGGCGGGGATCCCCACGCCCGCCGCCTACCGGGAGCTGGAGCTCGAGAAGCGCCGCGCCGCCAAGCGCGAGGCCGCGCTCATCAGCGACGCGAAAGCCGTCGCCGAGAAGCTGGCCGCCCTCCCTTCGGTCTCGATCGAGGTCAATACCAACGAACAGGGCCAGCTCTACGGGAGCGTGACCCCGACCATGATCGCCGACGCCCTCCGCGCCCAGGGCCTCAAGGTCGAGGCCAAGGCGATCGAGATCCCCGAACCCATCAAGCAGGCCGGGACGTACGAGGTCACGATCCACCTTCACCGCGACGTGCGGCCCGCCCTCAAGGTGTGGGTCCTCTCCACCCGGGCCGTCCAGCCCGGCGAGAAGAAGGCCGAGGACGCCGCGCCGCCCGCGCCGTAGGGTATATAGTCTCCAGGGAAGCGCCGGGCCGCCCGCCTTCGCCCGCGCCGGGGCGGGCCGGCCCGTTCCGAGGGAGGGGAGCCATGACGACCGCCGCCCGCAACCCGGTGCCGCCCGCCGACGTCCTCCGGGCCGCCCCGCTGCCCCAGAGCCGGGAGGCCGAAATGGCCCTCCTCGGGGCGATGATCTACGACAACGAGATCATCGGCGACGTCGTCGAGCTCGTCAACCAGCGGGAGATGTTCGCCTTTCCCGCCCATCAGACGATCTTCGAGGCGATCCTGCGGCTGCACCTGGACCGCAAGCCGATCGACCTCGTGGTCCTGCGGGACGAGCTGGCCCGCGACCGGCGCCTGGAGTCCGTCGGCGGCGCGGAATACCTGGCCTCCCTGGTCGGAAACCTCCCCGACTCCGCCCACGCCCCCGAATACGCCCGCACCGTCTACGAGAAATTCGTCCTGCGCAACATCATCGAGACCTGCAACCGCATCGTCCACCAGGCCACCCAGGTCACCGAGGACGTCGAGGCCGTCCGCGAGGAAGCCGAGCGCGCGCTCTTCCAGGCCCTGGCCCGCGGCGAGAAGGGCACCGTGCGCACCATGACCGACATCCTCCACGAGACCTTCCAGAAGATTCAGGACTTTCACGACCGCAAAGGCCGTCTCCTCGGGATGCCCACGGGCTTCTACGAACTGGACGACCTTCTGTCGGGTCTTCAGGCGGGCCAGCTCTACATCATCGCCGGCCGTCCCTCCATGGGGAAGACCAGCCTGGCGATGAGCATCATCGAGAACGTCGCCCTCAAGGAGCAGAAACGGGTCCTGTTCTTCTCCCTCGAAATGGCCGCCGAGCAGATCGCCCAGCAGATGCTCTGCTCCCATACCCGCGTCCCTTCCCACCTCCTGCGCACGGGAAAGATCTCCGAGGAGGATTACTACCGGCTGACCCTGGCCGCCGGGACCCTGAGCGAGGCCCGCATCTTCATCGACGACTCGGCCGACCTCTCCGCCCTCGAGGTGCGCACCCGCGCGCGGCGCATGAAGGCCAAGGAAGGACTCGACCTCGTCGTCGTCGATTACCTGCAGAAGATGCACGCCCGCCAGGGGAACCGCGCCCCGGAGTCCCGCCAGCTCGAGATCGCCATGATCTCCTCCAACCTCAAGGCCATGGCCAAGGAGCTCAACGTGCCGGTGATCGCCCTGGCCCAGCTCAACCGCGCGCCCGAGGGACGCGAGGACCGCAAGCCCATGCTCTCCGACCTGCGCGAGTCGGGCGCCATCGAGCAGGACGCCGACGCCGTGATGCTCCTCTATCGCGAGGAGTACTACAACCCCGACACCGAAAAGAAGGGCGTGGCGGAGGTGATCCTGGCCAAGAACCGCACCGGCCCGACCGACACCGTGGAGCTGGCGTTCCTTAAGGACTTCACCCGCTTCGAAAATCTCGCGGCGCGCCCCACGTAGGGAAGGAGGTCCCGTCATGCGATATCCCGCCGCCGCGGCGGCGCTGGCGTTCGTCCTGGCCGCCTGCGCGTCCGCCGAGTCCTGGCCCGGGCCTTCGCGTCCGTTCCGGGGCAAGATCCACGGGATCCCCGGCATGATCGAGGCGGAAGATTTCGACGAGGGCGGGGAAGGCGTGGCCTACCACGACGCCGAGGCGCGCAACCTCGAGACCCGCGGCGCCCCGTACCGCGAGTCGGGAGTGGACCTCGAATGGCGTCCCGAGGCGCGCGGGGGCTACAACCTGGGATGGACCCGGCCGGGCGAGTGGCTCGTCTACACGGTGGAGGTCCGGGAATCCGGCCTCTATCGGCTGGATACGAGCGTGGCCTGCAAGGGCCCGGGCGGGACGTTCCGGATCGAGTTCGGCGGCGTGGACCGCACCGGGCCGATCGAGATTCCCGACACCGGAGGATGGCAATACCTCAAGCCTCTTTCCCGCGAAGGCCTCCGCCTGGAGGCGGGCCGCTGGGCGATGAGGGTGGTCCTGGACCGGCCGGGCGCTTCGGGCAGCATCGGAGACATCGACTTCTTCACGTTCACGCGGGTGGGTCCGTGAGGAAGGCGCCCTACGTCCTGGCGATCCTGGCGACCTTCGGGGTGGGGATCGCGGATCTGGCGCTTCTCGGGGTCCCCGCCTTCCGGAACGGCTGGTGGACGATGGCCCTGTTCGCGGTCCCCGCGGCGTTCCTGGGAATCGGGCGGCGCGGGGCGGGCGCGATCCGGTTCTGGGCCTGGGCCGTCTTTCTGGCGGGGCTGCTCGGGTATCCCGCGCTTCGACTCTGGGCGTTCCGCGTGCCTCAGGATCCGCCGGCGGTGTCGGTCGGGTCGCGGGCGCCGGACTTCACGCTTCCGGACGCCGAGGGGCGCCCGGTGTCGCTCGGGGAACTCGCGCGCGGAGGGCGCGTCCTTCTGGTTTTCTTCCGCGGCCCGGGCTGACCGGTCTGTCGGGCCGAGCTTTCGGCCCTGGCCGCCCGCCTGGAGGACTTCCGGAACTCGCGGGTGACCGTGGTCGCCGTGGGGCCGCAGCGCCCGGAGGACGCCCGCGCGCTCGGACTTCCGTTTCCGGTGCTCTCGGACGTCTCCCTCGAGGTGACGCGGCGGTACGGGCTTCTTCACCCGGGAGGCTTTCTGGGACGGGATGCGCCGCGGCCGGCGCTTCTGCTGCTGGGGCCCGACCGGGTCGTGCGCTGGATCCGTCCCGCTCCGGATGTGCGGACGCGGCCGGCGCCGGAAGAAATTCTGGAAGCGCTCCGGAGCGCGCGCGGTCCGGGGGGGGGCGGGACGCCGCCGGTCAGAAGGGTTTCCGCGCGGTCGGCGCGGCGGCGGCCTTCGCCTCGGCGGCCAGCGCCTCGGCGAGCTCGCGCATTTCGCGGTCGCGCGCGGCGGCGGCGAGCAGCGCCTCCTCCGCCTGACGGGTTCCCTGCCGCGCCAGCGCGGCCAGCGCGGCCCGGCGCGTCTCGGCGGAATAGCCCTTGACGAGCCCCAGGAAGCGCGGGCGGCGCTCGACGATCCGCGAAAGCAGAGGCACCGACGCCGGGTTGGGCGCCGCCTCGAAGTAGGCGCAGCAAAGCTGCAGGAGGCGCTCGTCCTCCGTGGCCTCCATGAGCTTGCCCACTTCGGCGCCGAGCTGCGGGATCTTCAGCCGGGCCGCCAGCTCGAGCCCCCGCACGCGGCGCCCCTCGTCGGCGCTCCCCAGGAGCTGCCGCACCACCGGAGCCGCCAGCGGCGCCGGCCACCGCTCCGCCGCCTCGAGAATCATCCGGCGGACCTCGGGGGGGCCTTTCTCCGCCAGCTCGGCCAGGTGACCCGCGAGCGCCGGTCCGAGAAGCGGATCGATCACCTCGAGGAGCCGGGCGACGCGGTCCGGCGGCGTCTCGGGGCCCAGGACCTGCGCGAGCTCCCCGGCCACCTCGGCCGCCGCGAACCCCAGGGCCGTGGCCATCGCCTTGCGCGCCGCCGGGTCCGGCTCGTCCAGGAACGCCTCCAGGAGCCGCCGCACCGCCTCGCCGCCGATCGACAGGAGAATGTTCGCCGCGGTCAGGCGCTCCTCGGGCCGCGGCTTGCGGAGCGAGGCCAGAAGCACCGGGTAGGCCGCGGTCTTCGGGATGTCCTGGAGGATCGATTCGCACGCGATGGCGATTTCCTGGGGGGTGTCCGCGGCCGCGGCGCGCTTGCGAAGCACGGAGCCGGCGATCTCCGCCAGTTCCCGCAGGCACCCCACCGTGGCGGCGGCCGGGATCCACAGCGGGAGGATGTCCGTCGCCGTGCGGAAAAGCTCAGGCGTCTTGTCCTCCCAGAGCCGCTGCCGGAGCGGAGGAGCGGAGCGCTCGACCTCCAGCCGGCGCGTTCCCGGCGAAGCGAAGGCGAGCGACCGGCCCAGAAGATCGAACGCGCGGCGGCGGTGGCGACCGCTCGGGTCGGCGAAATGCGCCCCCAGGCGGTCCACGAGCTGCTCCGCGAGCGGCCGGAGCGCTCCGTACGCGAGCGTCTCGACGAGCGCGGGGAACTGCTGCTCGAGCTCCCCGGAGAGGAACTCGGCATACGGCCGGGCCAGAAGCTCCCGCGCGCGGATTTCGGAACGGATGGGCCTGGGCGGCGGGGCCACGGCGACGACCGTCCGGCCCTCCTCGGCGCGCGCGTACTCGCGGGAGCCGAACTCCACGTGGACGAACTGCTGCAGGAGGCCGGCGGCCGGCGTTCCGGGCGGCATCGAAAGGAAACTCACCAGGGCGCGCACCTCGTCCTCCGTGAGCCCCGAGGCGAGCGTTATGCTCTTGAGGGCGCGTTCGTCGATCTCCTTCACGAGGAAGGCGCCCGCCTCGCCGTAGAACTTGCGGTCGCCCGGCCGGCCGTTGACGACGAGCTCCCCCTCCGCCGTTCCGAGAACGACCGCCGGGACGCGCGCGCAGAGCTCCGTGAGCGCCCGGGAGGCCTCCCGGGCCGTCTCCTCGACGAGCGAATGCCCCGGCGGGTAGAGCTTGAGGGCGTCCACGGCGGCCTTGAAGAGGCGCAGGGCGTCCCGGAGCGCCGGAAGATGCTCGGGCGGAATCGGCCCCTCGGCCGCCCGCGCGGCGGCGCGCGCGTCGCGCTCGCGGACCTGGTAGGCCTTCTGGACGAGGTCGATGCCCTCGAGCCCCTCGCGGTCGAGGAAGCGGTCCCAGTGGTCGGCCTCCGCGCGCACCCGGTCGAAGGGCTCGGTGAACGCCTTGAGGAGGGTCTCGATGCGTCCGACGTCGAAGGAGGGCAGGAGCGTCAGGGACTCCACGAGGCGTTCGTCGAGGAGCGCGGCGAAATCGGCGGCGACCGCGGCATCCGAGGGCCGGCCGTTGATCGCGGGGCCGGCGGAGCCGGCGGAAAAGGTGAAGCCCGGCGCGGCCGCCAGGAGCGCCCGGAGTTCGTCCCGGAGCTGGGCGACGAATCCCGCGCTCACCTGGCTCCACTGCGGATAGAGCCGCCCGACCTTGAGCGCTCCGGCGAAGTGCCGCAGGGCGGCCAGCGCGTGCTCGAGGGCCGCCGGGGAGAGCGGCTCCTTGCAGGGCTCCAGCCGCGCGCGGCGCGCGCCCTCCCGCCGCGGGGGCCTGAGGATCTCCGCGCGGCGGCGCGCCACGGCGTCGAAGTGCCGGGCCCGGTCCTCCCGGCCGGCGCGCCCGTAGTGATAGGCCAGCTCGTCGGCCAGATGGGCGACGTCGCCCCCGTGGCGGGCCTCCTGAGCCACGCCCACGCGCGCGTGGAGATGGCGGCGCTCGTCGTCCGGCGAGGATTCCAGACGCGCCCGGCGGGCGTAGGAGGCCGGGAAGGAGAGAAGTTCCGTCTCCGTGTCCGACGTCACCAGGAGGCGCGCGCGCCGGGCCTCGTCGATGAGGTCCAGCATCTCCATGTCGTCCTGGCCCATGACCTCCTGGAGGAGATCGGGATCCACGTCCGCCCCGATGACGGCGGCGCCGAGGAGGAGCGTGTTGGCGCGGGCCGGAAGCGCTTCCGCCACGGCGCGCACCGCCCCGTCGAGGTCCCGAGGAAGGTCGGCGGGTCCCAGGGCCGGGATCTTCCATCGGCCGTCCGCCAGCCGCACGCGGCCCTTGAGGAGAAGCGCGCGGAGGGTCTCTTCGAGCCAGAGCGGGTTGCCGCC
Organism: Planctomycetota bacterium; assembly: GCA_035574235.1. Taxonomy (NCBI): domain Bacteria; kingdom Pseudomonadati; phylum Planctomycetota; species Planctomycetota bacterium. Next base: position 12,053 of record DATLZA010000027.1, read on the forward strand.
CGAGGACTCGACGAGCTGCCGCACGGCGTCGGGGGCGAAGTCGGCGTCCGGCAGGATCGCCTGGAGCATCCGGCCCATTTCCTCGGGGGTCAGGGGGCCCAGGGCGAGCGTGACGGCCGAGGGGCCGCGCTCGCGGAAGAAATCCCCCGCCCGCGTGCGGGCGAACGCCTCCGCGTCCAGGTCCGTGGCGGCGGCCAGGAGATACGGGACGCCCCGGGCGGCCGCCTGGCGGAGGGCCTCGAACGTGGCCGCGTCGGCGTGCTCCGCTTCGTCGAAGGTTACGAGGAGCGGTCCCTCGCGCGCCAGCTCCGCCAGGAGCGCGGGGAAGGCCTCCCAGAGGAGGCGCGCGTAGCGGGACAGCTCGAGCTCCGCGGGCCGGTCCGGGAGCGGGTACTCGCGGAGCACCACCGCGAGCGCGCTGCGGGGGTCGGGACCCAGCCGCAGGAGCGCCTCGCGCACGATGCGCGGATCGGTGACGGAGAGGCCGTCCACCGCCTCGGCGAGGCTCGCGTAGGGGAACCCGGCGCGGGGTTCCCGGCAGGTGGTCGAGAGCACCACGAACCGCTCGGAGCGGGCCCAGATTCCCAGCTCCCGCAGGAGCCGCGACTTGCCCAGGCCCGCGGGGCCGGTCACGAGCGCGCAAGAGGCGCCCACATGGCGGGCGTCCGAGGCCATCTGCCGGAGCTTGGCCTGTTCGGGCGCCCGGCCGATCAGCAGCGGACAGGGCAGGCCGCGGAAGACGCCGATTTCGGCGAGCACCGCCGGATCCAGGCGTCCGGCGACGGCGACGCGGTCGCGTCCCTGGCGCTTGGCGACGAAAAGCGCCAGTTCCGCCGCCTCGATGAGGAGCGTGGGCGAGCGGCCGTCCACGGGATAGGACGAGGCGGACGCGCTGGCGGTGAGGGCGACGCGCAGGCCGCCTTGGTCGTCCGCGCCGAGCGCGAACGGTTCGGAGCGCACGGCGGCGCGGAGGGTTTCGGCGCAGCGCAGGCCGCGCTCCTTGTCGGCTCCGGGCAGGAGCGCGCAGAACGCGTCCGCCGCCCAGCGGTAGAGGAGGGTGTCCGGTTCGGCGGCCGCGCGGAGCCGCCGGGCGACTTCGGAGAGCAGACGCTCCACGAGCGCCTTGGGGAAGCGCTCGGTGGCCGATCGGAAGCCGTCCAGGTCGAGCATTACGAGCGCGCCCTGGCCTCCGGGGACGCGTTCGCGAAGGTCCCTGAGAAGGGCGCGGCGGTTGGCCAGTCCCGTGACGCGGTCCAGGAGCGCGGGGTCGGGCGCGGCGGAGGCGTTCATGGGCGGCGGATCTCCTCGAGCTCGCGGCGGGCTTCCTCGGCCAGCGGCGTTCCCTCGAGCGTCCGGAGGATCTCGGCCGCCTTGGGGTCTCGTCCGGCCGCGCGGCAGTAGAGGGCCAGGCCCCAGCGGTCTTCCGCGCGGTCGAGCAGGCCGCAGGCGGCCGCCAGGGCGGCCACGCCCTCGGGGCCCAGGTCGGACCAGTCGGCCGCGTCGGGTTCGTCCTCTGCGAGAAAGACGACGCGGTCCGGATAGGCTTTGAAGATCCGGACGTCGCGCAGGGTGCGGCCCCGCACGGAAAGCTCCGGAAGGACGGGGCGCAGGCGGCGCACGGCGTCCGAGAGGCGTTCCTTGAAGGCGAGGACGGCGTCGCGGTGCCGGGCGAGGCGGGCGGGGCCGGGTTCGGAGGGGGAGCCCAGGCCGAGCGCCTCGGGGGCCTCGGGGCGGAATTCGGCCAGGCGGCGGAGCGCGCGTTCGGCCGGAGGTTCCGTCTCCGGGGCGGGACGGAAAGCGACCCACGCGGCGGCTCCCGTCAGGACCGCGGCCGCCAGCGCCGCGGCCGCCGGCGCGGCCCGGCGCGACCGAGGGGGCGGAAGGGAAACCGCCCGCGTCCGGGAGGAGGAGGCGCTCCCGTCCAGGACGGCGCGGGCCTTCTGGAGGATGGAGGCGATCTCCTGCGCCACGGCCAGCGCGCTCGGGGGGCGGCGTTCGCGTTCCTTCTCGAGGCATCGCAGGCAGAGCGCCTCGAGGTCCGCGGGGATCGACCGCGTCCGCTCGCCGGCGGCGGCCCGCTCGCGGGCCACGGTGGACGGCGGGACCGGCCGGTCGCGCAGGGTCTGGAGGATCACTTTTCCCATGTCCCCGGCGAACGGAGGACGCCCGGTGAGGACTTCATAGAGGACCGCGCCCAGTCCGTAGACGTCCGTGCGGGCGTCCACTTCGTCGTTCCGCCCCGCGGCCTGCTCGGGGGACATGTACGAGGGCGTGCCGCTGATCATGCCGACGTCGTCGGCGAAATTTCCGAGCTGGCGGGCCAGGCCGAAGTCCAGGACGTACGGCCGTCCGTCCTTGGCGATGAAGATGTTGCCCGGCTTGAGGTCGCAGTGGAACGTGGGGATCGGCCGCGTGTGGGCGTAGTGGACCGCGTGGGCCACCTGGTAGAGCACGCCCAGCCAGCGTTCGGGGTCGGCGTCCCAGAGGGACTGCTTGCGTTGCTCGCGGTGGCGGCGGATTTCGTCGTACAGGGTGTGCCCTTCCAGGCACTCCATGCTGATGTAGTAGACCTGGCCGACGCGGCCGATGTCGTAGACCGAGACGATGTTCGGGTGGCGCAGGCGGATGGCGTTGTGCGCCTCGTTGAGGAGGCTGGCCACGCGGGAATGGTGGCCGGAAGCGGTTTCCGAAGGCTGCGGCTTGATCCGCTTGAGGGCCACATACTGGTGGAGGTAGGTGTCCCACGCGCGGGAGACTTCGGCGATCCCGCCGCGGCCGAGGGGTTCGAGGATCACGTACTTGCCGAACCGCCGGGTGGTCTCGCGGAGCGCTTCCTGGACCTCGGGGGGTACGGGCAGGCAGCTGTTGACGATGATCGAGCTTTCGACGCACTTGTGGCCGTCGCCCGGCGGGGGCGGCCGGAGCGGACCTTGGCAGCGGCCGCACTGGTACGCGATGGCGTCGGGGCGGCGGTCCACGTTGACCAGAATCTCGCAGCTCGGGCAGAAGAGGATCTTCTTGTCCTGCTCCCCGAGCGCGCGCTCCACCGCCTCGCGCGTGACGTAGCCCTTCCGGACGAGAATCTCGCCCAGCCGCGGGGGCGGCGTCCCCTCGCGCCCGACCATCTCGCGCTGCGTGCGGAGGGCGTCCTCGAGCTGCTCCGGGCGCAGAAGTCCGTCCCGGACCAGGATCTGGCCGAGATCCGCCTTTTCGGGAACGGGCGGGAGGGAGGACGGCGCCGGAGCCTTCTCGGTGCGCGGTTCCATGGAGTCTTCCGGAGAGGCGCGGGGCCCCCCCGAACGAATGAATTATACACTCCAGGGCGGCCTATTCGCCCGCGGTCTGCAGGAGGAGGGACTTGAGTTCGTTGTAGTACGTCGGATTCGCCAGATCGCGGGTCAACAGGTTATACACGCGGACCTTGCGGTTCTGGCGGTCGAGGATGAAAACGTCATCCTTGGACGCCCCCCAGCGGGACCAGACGTTCCCCGAGGGCGTGATGTCGTCCTGGAGCCAGGGAATCGTCCGGCCCGTCGTGATCGTTCCGTTGCCGGACTCCTCGCCGAGGACGTTGATTCCGAGGATCCGGATGGCGGTGGCCGGGTTGGCGGTCAGAAGCTCGGTCTGCATTTCGTCCAGTTTCCCGAACTGGGTCTGGCAATAGCTTCAGGTGGCGTGGCCGAAGTACCAGGCCGAGACTTGATCCAGGTAATCGCGGGGCGAGACCTTCTGATTGTAGGTGGCCGAGTTCGGGTTGACGTCGGTGAGGGAGAAATCGGGCATGACGGGGGGAGGGCCGTCCGAGTCGGAATCCTCGCGGCAGGCCGCTGCGAGGGCCAGAGCCGCCAGGAGCGCCGGTCGGATCAGCGTCGTGCCGCGCATTGGGACCTCCGCCAACGTAGCGCGGGGCCGGGCCGGGAGCAACGGAAACCCGCGCGTTTCTTGTGGCCCGCCCCGCTTTCCGATAAAGTTCTTCCCATGCCCCGGGACTTCGTCTCCAGGAAGGCCGCCCGTTTCACCGAGAGCGTCATCCGGGAGATGACCCGCCTGGCCGACCGCCACGGGGCGATCAACCTGGCTCAGGGCTTTCCGGACTTTCCGGCCCCCGCGGCGCTCAAGCGCGCCGCCTGCGAGGCCATCCGGCGCGACGTCAACCAGTACGCCGTCACCTGGGGCGCGCCCGCCCTCCGGGAGGCTCTGGCCCGCAAGTACAAGAAGTACAACCGAATGGACGTGGACCCTGACCGAAATATCACCGTCACCTGCGGCGCCACGGAGGCCATGATCTCGGCGCTCCTGGCGGCGGTCGATCCGGGGGAGGAGGTCATCCTTTTCGAGCCGCACTACGAGAACTACGGGCCCGACACGATCCTCTCCGGCGCCACGCCCCGCTTCGTGCATCTGCATCCTCCGGACTGGCACCTGGACGAGAAGGAGCTGGCGCGCGCCTTCAACCGGCGCACGAAGGCGATCGTCCTGAACACCCCCAACAATCCCACGGGGAAGGTGTTCACGCGCCGGGAGCTCGAGACGATCGCCCGGCTGTGCCTGAAGTGGGACGTCCTGGCGGTCACGGACGAGGTGTACGAGCACATCGTCTACGAGGGGGAGCACGTTTCGATCGCGTCGCTCGACGGCATGGCGGAGCGGACGATCACCACCTCGTCGCTCTCGAAGACGTTTTCGATCACGGGCTGGCGGCTCGGATACTGCATCGCGCCCGAGCGGCTGAGCGGCGCGATCCGGAAGGTGCATGACTTCCTCACGGTGGGGGCGCCGCATCCGCTCCAGGTCGCCGCGGCGCGGCTTCTGGACCGGCCGGGGACGCTCTTCGAGGACCTGCCGCGCGAGTACCGGGAACGCCGCGAGGTCTTCTACCCGGCGCTCGAGGCGGCCGACTTCCGTCCGTTCCGGCGTCCCGCCGGCGCGTACTACGTGATGTGCGACGTCTCGCGGTTCGGGTTCCCGGACGACACGGCCTTCGCCCGGTGGTTCGTGCGGGAGGCCGGGATCGCCGTGGTTCCGGGCAGCTCTTTCTACGTGGATCCCGCGCGGGGGCGCCACCTCGTCCGGTTCGCCTTCTGCAAGCGCAAGCCCACGCTGCGCGAGGCGGCGCGGCGCCTGGCCCGCCTTTCCGTACCGGCCGCCGCCCGCTCATGAAGCGCGATTTCGACCGGCTCCTCACCGAGCAGCGCCATCCGCGCACGCGGCGGATCGACGCGATGCCGGTGTCCGAGATCCTCGCCACGATTCACCGCGAGGACGCGCGGGTGGCCGGCGCGGTGGCGGCCGAGCGGCCGCGGCTGGCGCGGGCGGTCGAGCTGGTCGTCGAGCGGCTGCGGCGCGGCGGGCGGATCTTCTTCGTGGGGGCGGGAACGAGCGGACGTCTGGGGGTGCTCGAGGCGGCCGAGATGCCGCCGACCTTCGACACGCCGCCGGAGCTCGCCCAGGCGGTCATGGCCGGCGGTCCGGAGTGCGTCTGGGCGAGCAAGGAGGGGGCCGAGGACGACGCCGCCGACGGCGCGCGGCAGATCCGGCTCCGCAAGATCCGCCCGGCGGACGTCGTCGTCGGGATCGCCGCCAGCGGGGTGACGCCGTTCGTGCACGGGGCGCTCCGGGAAGCCCGCCGGCGGGGCGCGGGGACGATCCTGGTTGCCTGCAACCGCCGGGGGGTGCCGCCCCGGCCGGCGGACGTCGTCGTCGCCCCGCGGGTGGGTCCGGAGGTGATCGCCGGATCCACGCGCCTGCGGGCCGGCACCGCGACCAAGATGGTGCTCAACGCCCTCACGGTCGCCTCGATGATCCGGCTGGGCAAGGTCTACGAGAACCTGATGGTGGATCTCCAGACGCGCTCCGACAAGCTTCACGCGCGGGCGCGGCGGATCGTGCGGATTCTGACGGGGGTTTCGGAGCGGCGCGCGGCGCGGGCGCTGCGGGCGGCGGGAGGCCGGTGCAAGACGGCGATCGTGATGCTCCGGCGGGGCGTGACCCGGGAGGAGGCGGAGCGGCTCCTGGAGGCCGCGGGAGGGATGCTCCGGCCGGTCCTGGAGGACGGCGGCGCGCGATGATCCGGGCGCTGGGGCTCATGTCCGGAACGTCCGCCGACGGGGTTTCGGCGGCGCTCGTGCGGATCGCGGACCGGCGGGTGGAGCTTCTGGCGTTCCGGACGGAGGCGTATCCGAAGGCGCTGCGGGAGCGCGTGCGGGCGGCGGCGGGGGCGCGGGCGCCGGAGCTCTCGGAGCTTCACGCGGATCTGGGGCGGTTCTTCGCGCGGGCGGCCCGGCGGATCCTGGCGGGGCGCCGCGCGGACGTGATCGGCTCGCACGGCCAGACGGTCTGGCATGAGCCGGGGCGGCACACGCTTCAGCTCGGGGAGCCTTCCTTCATCGCCCAGGAGACGGGGATTCCGACCGTGGCCGATTTCCGGCCCGCGGACGTGGCGGCGGGGGGGCAGGGCGCGCCGCTCGTGCCGTATTTCGACTGGTTCGTCTTCGGCGGCCGGCCGGTGGCGCTTCTGAACCTCGGAGGCATCGCCAATTTCACCTTCGTGGGGCGGACGCTCCGGGAGACCACCGGCTTCGACACGGGTCCGGGCAACGTTCTTCTGGACGAAGCGATGCGCCGGGCGTTCGGCCGGGAGTACGACGCCGGCGGCCGGGTGGCGGCGTCCGGGACCATCGATCTTCGGATGCTCCGGCGGCTGGATCATCCCTACTTTCGGAAGCCTCCGCCGAAGTCCACGGGGCGGGAGCTTTTCGGGCCGGCCTTTCTCGAGGAGCGTCTGGGACGGGAGCTCCGGCGGCGTCCCGCCGACGCGGTGGCGACGCTGACGTTTTTCACGGCGCGCACGATCGCGGACGCGTTCGCGCGGTTCGCGCCGCGTCCGGTGCAGGAGGTCGTGGTGTCGGGCGGCGGGGCGTTCAACCGGACGCTGGTGCGTCATCTGGAATGGATGCTCTGGCCGGCGGCGGTGCGGCCGATCGACGTCTACGGCTTTCCGCCCCTGGCGCGGGAGCCGGCGGCCTTCGCGCTTCTGGCGGCGCAGACCCTGCGGGGCCGTCCCTCGAACGTGCCTTCGGCCACCGGGGCGCGCCGCGCGGTGGTCCTGGGGAAGATCGTGCCGGCCGGGAGGGGCGGGGTTCCGTCCTGAACGTCCGGGCGCCGGAGACCTCGGAGTTCTTCATCGCTCCGGAAGCGGGGCCGGACGGGACGTCGGCGGGACCAGCCGCAGGGCCGGCGTTTCGCCGCCCCGCAGGATCGAACGGACGATGCCCTCGCGGTCGATGGTCTGCGAAAGCGCCCGGCGGACGCGGGGGTCGTCGAGCGGCCGGACGCTCGTGTTGAAGACGTAGTAGTACACGGCGTTGTAGGGCGCCGCCACGTGGTCCGGACGGGTGGCATAGGTGTCGACCGCGTCGGGAGGGGCGCGGAAAAGCCAGTGGCAGGCGCCGGATTCGTAGAGCCGCCAGGCCGCGTTGTCGTCGGCGACGCTCAGGAAGACGAACTTCGCGAGCTTCACCTCCCGGGCCGCCCGGTAGAGCGGGTTCTTCACGAACACCTTCCGGTCGTTGAAGGTCCACGACTCCAGACGATACGGGCCGTTGTGGACCATCGTTCCCGGGCGGACCCACTCGGCGCCGTGGCGCTCCACGGTGGCGCGGTGGACCGGGAAGAAGACGTTCAGGCAGAGAAGCTCCGGGAAATAGGGCGCCACGTGCGCCAGCTCCGCCACGAGCGTCCGGTCGTCCGTCGCGCGCACGCCCAGGCTCGAGGGCGGCGCCTCGCCGCGCGCGACCGCCCGGGCGTTGCGCAGGACGAAGAGCCGGTCCACATAGGGCGACGCCGTGCGGGGATCCGCCGCGCGCCGCCACGCCCAGACGAAATCGTGGGCCGTGACCGGATCGCCGTTCGACCAGCGGGCTTCCCGGAGCCGGAAGGTCCAGGTCTTTCCGTCCGGGGAAACCTCCCAACGCTCGGCGGCGGCGGGGACGGGACGGGCGTCCTTCGGGTCGGGCGCGGCCAGCCCCTCGAAGAGATGCATGAGGACCTTGAGGCCCGCGATGTCCTGGGAAAGCGCCGGATCGAGCGAGGCGGGTTCCTCGGCGCCGTTGAACACGAGGACGCCGTCGGCCGGCGCGCCGGGACCCTCCAGGGTCACGCCCTGAAGCGGGTGCATGTCCCGGACGTTCGGGTAGACCCCCTTGACGAACGGCTTGATGTAGTTGTGGGACACATAGTGATAGATCGGAGCCACCGCGGCCTCGTCCAGAAGCAGGCGCTCCGCCTCGGCCAGAAGACCGAGCCGCCGCGCCGCGTCCGGCTCGGCGTCCGCCGCGTCCATGAGCCGCTCGAAGGCGTCGGAACTCCATCCGGCGGCATGGGCCCGGCTGTCGCGCCGGAAGAGGGCCAGGAACGCGTGGGGGTCGAGGTACTCCCCGATCCAGGCGCGGCGGGCGATCTGGTAGTCGCCCGCGGCCAGGCGGTCGAGGTACACCCTCCACTCGACGTTCCGGAGGTCGACGTCGACGCCCAGCGCGCGCCGCCAGTTCTCCTGGATGCGCGCGGCGATGCGGGTGTGCCAGTCGGCGCGGTTGTACAGGATCGTCAGGCGGGGAAATCCGCGGCCGTCGGGGAATCCCGCCTCCGCCAGGAGCCGGGCGGCGGGCGTGCGGGGCGGGGCGGGGGCGTCCGAGCGGCCGCAGGCGGCCAGAGCCGCGGCGGCGGCCAGCACAGCGAGGGCTCGCATGGCGGGCCTCCTCACGACGGTCGCTGCTGGACGTCGAAGGCGTCCCGCAGGCCGTCCCCGATCGAGTTCAGGCAGTACAGCGTCAGCGCCAGGGCCGCCCCGGGAAAAGTCACCAGCCACCAGAGGTTGCGCTCCGTGCCGAGCGCCTTGGCGCCCTCGCTGATGAGGACTCCCCACGACGTCTCCGGTTCCGAAACCCCGAGGCCCAGAAAGGAGAGGAACGATTCCGTCAGCATCGCGCCCGGCACGGAAAGCGTCGCGTAGACGATCACGGGTCCCAGGACGTTGGGCACCATGTGGCGCACGATGATGGCGGGCATTCCCGCCCCCAGCGCGCGCGCGGCCTCCACGAACTCCCGTTCCCGCAGCGAAAGCACCTGCCCGCGCACGATCCGCGCGAGCGTCAGCCAGCCGAAAAGGCCGATCACGAGGAAGACCCACGCGAGGCTCCGGGACTCGACGAGCGCCATGATGACGATGATGAGCAGGATGTGGGGGAGTCCGTAAAGGACGTCCACCACGCGCATCATGAAGGCGTCCGTCCGGCCTCCCGCGACCGCCGAGGCGGCGCCGTAGGCGGTCCCGACGAGCACGCTCACGGTGGTGGCCAGGAGCGCCACGGCGAAGGAGACCCGGCCTCCGCGGAAGACGCGCGAAAAGAGGTCGCGGCCGAGCGCGTCGGTGCCCATCCAGTACGTGGAGTTGGGGCGGCCCAGGGTGTAGGTGAAGTCCTGGTCGCGGTAATCGTGCGGGCTGGCCCAGGGGACGACCCACGTCGCCAGCCCGAGGAGCCCCAGAAGCGCCGCCGAAACGAGGGCGCGCCGGTTGCGCCGGAACCGGCGCAGGGCCAGGCGGGTCGGGGACCGGCTTTCCTCGGCTCCCATCAGTGGACCCTCACCCGCGGGTCGAGGATCCCGTAGAGGAGGTCGACCGCGAAGTTCATGGCGATGACGATCGCCGTGTAGACGAGAACGCAGGCCATGATGAGGTTCATGTCCCGGTTGAGGGCGGATTTCACGAAGTGCTGGCCGAGGCCCGGGATCGCGAAGACCGACTCGACGACGAGCGATCCCGTGACGAGGACGGCCACCATGGGGCCGAGGTAGGAGACGACGGGCGTGACGCCGTTCTTGAGGGCGTGCCGGAGAAAGACGGCGCGTTCCGGCAGGCCCTTCGCGCGGGCGGTGCGGATGAAGTCCTTATGGAGGACGTCGAGCATTCCGGCGCGCGCGAGCCGAGAGATGTAGGCGATATGGACCAGGGCGAGCGTCACGGACGGAAGCACGAGCTTCTTGAGTTCCGAAAGGCGCGTCCAGTCCTCGGGCCAGAGCGCCGCCGGAAGCCAGCCCAGGCCGATGGCGAAGACGAGGACGAGGATCGGTCCGAGGAGGAAGTTGGGTACGCAGATGCCGGCGATCGAGAGGCTCATGGCCAGGGTGTCGGGCCAGCGGTTCTGGCGGGCGGCGGCCAGGAGGCCCAGGGGCAGGCCGATGCCGAGCGCCAGGAAGGCCGCCAGCGCCCCCAGGACCGCCGATTTCCTCAGGCCCGGCCAGACGATATCGTTGCAGCTGAGGTCGCGGTAATAGAGGGAGGGGCCCAGGTCCCCCCGGACGTAGCGCGCCATCGTGCGGGCGTACTGGACGAGGATCGGCCGGTCGAGTCCGTAGAACGCCTCGAAGTTCCGCAGCACTTCCGGGTGGACGGCGCGCTCCGTGGTGAAGGGGCTGCCGGGGGCGATGCGGGTGACGGCGAAGGAGAGCGTGGCGACGACCCAGAGGGTGAGGATTCCCTGGAGGAGGCGGCGCAGGGTGAACGCGAGCACGGGAGGTCAATCCTCCGCGTCCAGGCGGGGGCTCGTGTAGTCCTTCCAGGCGGGCGGGACGAAATGGTAGGCGGGCTTCTGTCCCTGCCGCAGGACGTGCCGCACGAGGGCTTCCCGGTCCACCGCGAGGGCCAGCGCGCGGCGCACGCGGACGTCGCGGAGGGGACCGTGGCGGACGTTGAAGGAGTAAAAGTAGGTGGCCAAGTAGTCGCCCCCGCGGTAGTCCGGCCGCTTCATGATCTCCTCGATCTGGTCGATCGGAAGGGCGGTGATCCAGTCGATGGTTCCTTCCTTATAGAGGTTCCAGGCGGTGACCCGGTCTTCGATGGGCAGGAACTTGATCCGGGGCTGGCGGACGGCGGCGGCGTTCCAGTAGCGCGGGTTCCTTTCCAGGGTCAGGGAATCCGTGGGCTTCCACTCCGCCAGACGGAAAGGGCCGTTGGTGACGATATGCTCCGGCCGGGTCCAGGCGGCGCCGTGCCGTTCGAGGACATCCTTGCGGACCGGATAGAACGTCATGAAGCCGGTCAGGTCCAGAAAGTAGGGGCAGGGGTGTTCGAGTTCCACCTCGAGCGTGCGGGCGTCCCGGGCGCGGACGCCCACGGTCGAAGGGTCGGAGGTCTTTTTCTCGTGGAAGGCCTGGGCGCCCTTGACGGCGAAGAGGATGTGGGCGTAATCGGTAAGCGTGGCCGGGTCGAGGGCCCGCCTCCAGGCGTAGACGAAATCTTCCGCCGTGACGGGACGGCCGTCGCTCCAGGCGGCCTCGCGCAGATGGAACGTATATTTCTTTCCGTCGGGGGAGATGTCCCATCGTTCGGCGACGCCGGGGCGCGGCTCGAGGGTGCGGGGGTCCGGGGTGGCGAGGCCCTCGAAGAGGCCGATGAGGACGCGGTATTCGAGGGCGCCGCGGGCGAGCGCGGGGTCGAGGGTCTGGACTTCGCTTCCGTTGTGGATGACGAGGGTCTCGCGCCCCTCGGCGCGGACCTCGGCGAGGGGATGGATGTCCTGAACGTTCTCGTAGAGACCGCGGACGTGCTCCTTCCAGCAGTTCTGGCTGACATAGAAGTAGAGGGGCACCACGGCCGCCTCGCGCAGGAGGATCTTTTCGGCGCGGGAAAGGAGCGTCGAACGGCGGGCGCGGTCGGGTTCGGCGGCGGCCTCGCGGATCAGCCGGTCGTATTCCGGGTGCGACCATCCGGTGTTGTTGTTGCCGCTGGCGGAGGTGAACATTTCGAGGAAGGTGTTCGGATCGCGGTAGTCGGCGATCCATCCGCGGCGGGCGATCTGGTAGTCGAGAGCGCTCAGGCGGTCGAGGTAGATCTTCCATTCGACGTTGCGCAGCTCGACGTCGATTCCGAGGTTCTTGCGCCACATCTGCTGGAGGGCGGCGGCGACTTTCTTGTGGGCCTCGTCGGTGTTGTAGAGGACTTCGAGCGTGGGGAAACCGCGCCCGTCGGGGTAACCGGCTTCGGCGAGAAGGCGGCGGGCGCGTTCGAGGGCGGCGCCCGCTCCGGCGGCGGGGGGCGGTTCCTTGCGTCCTTCGCAGCCGGCCAGGACGAGGGCCGCCAGGAGGGCCGAACGCGCGGCCCGGGGGAAGTTCGCGGGCGGGCGCATCGCAGGCCATCGTAGGCCCGTCCCGCGGTCAAGTCAACATCCCGGACGGCGTCAGACCCCCATGATGTTGTAGCCGCAGTCGACGTAGAGGATCTGGCCGGTGATCGCGGAGGCCAGGGGGCTGGAGAGAAAGACCGCGGCGTGGGCGACCTCCTCGGGTTCGATGGGCCGCGGCAGGGGGCTGTGCCGGGCGGCGTGGTCGATCATCTGCTGGATGTCGCCGATCGCGCGGGCGGCGCGCGAGGCGTAGGGCCCCGCCGAGATGAGATTGACGCGGATGCCGGCGGGTCCGAGCTGGTGGGCGAGCTGGCGGCAGTCGATCTGGAGGGCGGCCTTGGCCGACGACATTCCGCCGCCGTAGTGGGGCACGACGCGTTCGCCGCCGATGTAGGTGAGGGCGAGGGCCGAGGCCCCTCCGGGGCGTCCCTCCATGAAGGGACGCGCCGCCCGCAGGAGCGACGAAAGGGAATACGCGCTGACCGAGAGCGCCGTCAGGTACGCCTTGCGGCTCGTGTCGATGAGGCGGTTCTTGATCTCGGGGCTGAAGGCCACCGAGTGGATGAGGATGTCGATCCCGCCGAATTCGCGGCCCACGGCTTCGACCGATCCGCGGATCGAGTAGTCCGCGTACTTCTGGTAATGCCGATCCCGGCGGGTGGCCTCGTCCACGTCGTCCATCGTGTCGAAGCTCACGTCGCAGGGGACGATCTTTTCCACCCGGAGCGTTCCGGCGCCGAAGGGGAGCGTGCGGGCTTCCGCGTCCTTCTCGCGGGTGAGAAAGTTTTCGACGATGCCCAGGACGCGCGGGTGGCAGGAGAAGACGAGCCGCGCGCCGGCGGCCTGGAGGGCTTTGGCGATGTGCCAGGCGAAGCCCTGGTTGTCGGCCACGCCCGTGACGAGGGCGATCTTTCCGGACAGGTCGATCGGAACCATATGGGCCCCCATGATAAGGAGCCGGCCGGGCCTGACAACAATTATCGCGTCAGGAAGTTCCTCAGGAGTTCCAGGCCCGCCTCGGTTCGGTAGCTTTCGGGGTGGAACTGGACGCCTTCGAGGGGCCAGGAGCGGTGGCGCAGGCCCATGATCTCCCCTTCGGGCGTGCGGGCGGAGATCTCGAGTTCCGCGGGAAGCCCCTGCTCCTCGACGACCAGCGAGTGATAGCGCATCGCCCGGAACGGATTGGGAAGTCCCGCGAAGACGCCGGCTCCGTCGTGGCGCACGAGGCTCGTTTTGCCGTGCACGGGCCGCCGGGCGCGGCCGACGCGCCCCCCGAGGACGTGGGCGATGCACTGGTGGCCCAGGCAGACCCCGAGGATGGGCACCCGGCCGCCCAGGAGGCGCAGGACGTCGTTGGTGACGCCCGCTTCGCTCGGGGTGCGCGGGCCGGGGGACAGGACGATCCGTTCGGGAGCCCGGCGTTCGACGTCGCGCGCGGTGACGGCGTCGTTGCGGACGACCTCGACGGCGGCCCCGAGGGCCCCCAGGGCCTGCACCAGGTTGTAGGTGAACGAGTCGTAGTTGTCGATGACAAGCAGCATGAGGGGCGTCCGGACCCGGAATTCCTTATAAAAACGTCCGCAGGGCCGGTCAAAGGGTGTTTTCCGGCAATAAATTTGACAACCGCGGGGGGTGGTCTATAATTAACTCCGCAACAGCTTGGAAACGCTGCGATCCTCACGACTGGGAGGCCGTATGCGTCGTCTCGCGGTGGCGTTCGGGACGTGGGTGCTGCTGGCCGAGGCGGCCGCAGGGGTCCCCCAGGAGCGCCGGCCGGAGCCGGCGGCGCCTCAAGACCGCGTGGACCTGGCCGGGGTGCTCGACTCGTGGTACAAGATCGAGCAGGCGGACCGGCACGTCGGGTTCGTCCACGAGTTCATCGAGCGCGTCCCGGCGGGCAATCCGTGGCGCTACAACTATCACGTCGACGCCGAGCTGGAGGTCATGGTCCCGGATCCCCAGGAGCCGGGGAAGGAAGTGCCGCTCGTTGAATCCATCCGGGTGCGCGCGCGTCTCGACGACACTTACGCGCCGGTGGACTGGCAGCAGCGCAGCCACGTCAACGGCGTGGACGTGGATCTCCTGGCGACGGTGGACGAGAGCGGGCAGCGCACGCTCGAGGTGGTTCTCTCGGCGACCGATCGCCGGCAGTTCCCGGTGCCGCAGGAGGAGGAGGTCTACTTCTCGCGGTCGCTCATGTTCATCGCGCTGCGGCAGAACGGGAGCCTGGCGCGTCCCGGCACGCGGCGCGTGTTTCTGGTCCAGCCGCAGGCGCAGGGGCCGCCGGTCATCGACCTGTCGATCGAGGTGCGAGAGACGGTGAAGCGCGAGTACATGGGCAAGAAGGAGGTTCCCGTCACGCGGGTGTCGTATCTCAAGCCGCCGCCGGCGATGAACCGCGACTGGGAGCTCATGGACGCGTTCATCGACAAGTTCGGCCGCATCGTCGAGGAGACGCGGCGGGGCGGCCTGCGCATGATCCTGGTCAAGGGCGAGGAGGAGGCGGTGGGCCATGAGACCCGCCTGCGCCAGAGGGCGCGGCGGGACCCCTTCCGCAAGGACCTGGCCATGACGCTGCGGGCCAAGGAGAAGGAGGGCGCCGGGGCCGGGGAGAAGAAAGAGGACGTCCGCATCACCGACGCCGGCCAGGTGCAGGCGCGGCTGAAAGAGGGGCAGAAGCTTCTGGAGGACCTTCGGAAGGCCCGCGAGGAGAACCGGGAAGCGGAGGGGGAGCAGATCTATCAGAAACTCCTGGCCCTCCACCAGGCCCTGCGCAAGTTCCTCCAGGAACGGCCGCAGGGGCAGGATGTGCAGAGGCAGGCCGAGGAGCTGCGCCGCCAGACCGAGGAGGTGTGGGGCGGCGCCGAGCGCCTCATGAAGAAGCTCCGGCTCGTCTACGTGCGCGTCATGGAGCTTTTCGACCGGGATGAGTGCGACGAGATGGCCAAGGGGGTCGAGGAGCTGCGCAAGGCGCAGGACCGGCCCGAGCTTCAGGATACGCCGCAGCTTCTGCTGCTGGCCGGATGGGTGGCCAAGGTGGAGCCGCTCGTGGCCAAGTGCCGCACCCGGATGGAGCTGGCGCGCAAGAAGATCGTGCTGACGGGGACGATCGCCTACGAGGAATGGACCTTCCAGCCCATCGATCCGTCGGTTGCGGTTTTCGGGCACGTGGCGGGCGCGCCCCAGGAGGTCCGGTTCATCAAGCCGAGCCGGCTGGCCGTCATCAACGACAAGGTCTACCGGGTCGGCGACGTCGTGGAAGGCGAGGGGGTGCGGGTCGAGAAGATCTGGCCCCACGGCGTGCAGGTTTCGCTGCGGGAGGAGACCCGCGACGTCGGCATCCGCCAATAAACGGGGGTCCTGAGGGACTCAGGGAGGGATATCGTGGGAGGGATCAGCCGTCCGTCCGGGCTCGGAATTTTTCGGAGAACGCTTGCCATGATCGGCGTCCGCCTTTCGCTCGCCGTGTTCGCCGCGTCGGCCCTGACCGCCGCTCCGGCCCGGGCGCAGCAGGAGCCCCCTCCGGCTCCGCCGGCCGGCGGCGCCGGGGCTCAGGAGATGGACCCCCGCGCCAAGGCCATCCGGGAAGCCTACGAGGAACGCCTGCGCCGCGAGCGCCAGCAGGTCACCATTCGCGTGCGCAACGCGACGGTCGGCCAGATCGTCGAGGAGTTCCGGCGCCAGACCGGCTGGAACATCGTCGTGGACTACCGGAACATCCCCGACGACTACCGGGTGGACGAGTTCATCGTCGAGAACGAGCCGGCGCGCCGGGCGCTGGAGGCCTTCGCGGCCAAGGCGGAGCTCTCGATCGAGGACGTCAGCCCCACCCTCATCATGCTCTCGCGGCCGCCGCGGCTCACCTTCAACTTCCGCGACGCGGACGTCAAGGTGGTCATCGACATGATCGCGCGGGTCTCCGGCGCCAACATCATCGTGGCTCCGGACGTGAAGGGATCGATCACCCTTTCGATCAACAACGTTCCCTGGCAGGAGGTTCTCAACTCCGTCGTCAAGACGCTCGGATTCGTCACGGTCCGGGAAAACTTCGGGATCATCCGCATCATTCACCAGGACGAGCTGCTCAAGCAGATGGAGACCCGGGTCTTCCGGCTCCGGTACATCCAGCCGCCGCCCACCTACACGGCCAAGGTGGAGGAAGGCAAGCTCATCAGCGGCCGGCCGATCCAGCCGCCCCAGCAGATCGAGGAAGTGCTGCGCCGGTTCGTCCTCAAGCAGACCCTGGAGACGGTGCTTTCGCGCAACGCGGCCGGCCAGGTCCTCGGGAAGCTCGACTTCGACCCCCAGACGAATTCCTTCATCGTGCGCGACACGAAGGTGACCCTCGACAAGATCGGCGAGATCATTTCGCTGCTCGACGTGGAGCCGGAGCAGGTGCTTCTGGACGTCAAGTTCGTCTCGACGACCAACGAGGATCTGCTGACGTTCGGAGTCAACTGGGACCTCGGCGGACAGGGGGGCGCCACGGTGTCCAGCCGCATCCTGCCTCCCTCGACCGTCGTGGATCCCGTGACGAGCCAGGTCCTCTCCGGCAAGATCACCAAGCTTCCCTTCGGGTTCGGAAACGAGCTCCACGCGCCCGGCGAGCAGTTCTTCCTGACTCAGTACGACATGACGATGACCCTCCGGGCGTTCAAGCAGGACCGGTTCTCCCGGCTGCTTCAGGAGCCGACGCTGGCCGTGGCGGACAACACGGAGGCCACGATCTTCGTGGGCGAAACGATCAGCTACGCCGAAGTGCGCACCACGACCAACCAGTTCGGCGGGCTGGAGTTCTCCCTCGGCGAAGCTCAGAAGTCTCCCGTCAAGGTGGGCTTCCAGCTCTTCGTGATCCCCAAGATCGTCGCCGACTCGAACAAGGTGATCCTGACGATCATTCCGCAGAACGACTTCCTGTCCGGACAGTCGGGCGTGGCCGCGGTGCCGGGCTTCGAACGCTTCACCCTCGTTTCGAACGGCGCCCCGCAGAGCATCGACCTGCCGCGGATCTCGACGACCACGCTGGTGACCAAGCTCGTTCTGGAGAGCGGGCGGACGGCGATCCTCGGGGGACTGGTCGTCGAGCGTTCGACCTTCGAGGACCGGGGGATTCCGATTCTGAAGGACATTCCGCTGGTGAACTACCTCTTCAAGCAGCGCAACGACACGATCCGCAAGGAGCATCTCCTCATCTTCATCACGCCGCGCATCGTGCGCTCGGGGCAGGGCCCCTCGCAGGATCTGCAGCGGCAGCTGCGCCTGAGGGAAGAGCAGGAGCGGCAGGAGCTCGAGGAGCTGCGCAAGAAGCAGCAGGAACAGGAAAAGAAAGCGCCGAAGTAGTAAAATGAAGCCGGGCGGGGGCGCCGGCCGGACCGGCGCCCCCCCCGCCGGCATGCCCCGACGAGCGGGGAGCGCGGAGCGGACGGGATCCGCCGAGGGCGGCCCGCCCGCCGAAGAAAAATTCGCCGTCCGGCCGGGGATGGATGCCCCGGCTCCTTCCCGCCTCTCCCTTCCCGTCGCGGCATGAACATCTTCTCCTACCGGGTGCGGTTCACGAAAACCGGCCGGATGCGCTTCCTGTCCCACCACGATCTGATGCGCCTGTGGGAACGGGCCCTGCGGCGGACGGGACTGCCCCTGCGCTTCACCGAAGGGTACAACCCCCACCCCATCCTCGCCTTCCCCACGGCGCTGGCTCTGGGCATCGAATCCTTCGACGAGGTGTTCGAGTTCGAGCTGACCGGCTGGACCGCCCCCCGCCAGATCGAGCGGCTCCTGGCGGCGCAGCTTCCCGAGGGGATGAGCGTCCTTTCCGTGGAGGCCTTCGACCGCAAGGACCGCTCCTATGTGGATTTCGTCGAATACGAAGCCCTGTGCCCGGGACAGGGAGGCCGCGTCCCCGACGCGATCCGGGCGTTCCTCGCCCGCGCCGAGTGCCCCGTCGAGCGGGTGTCGGACAAGGGCTCCCGCACGATCGACATCCGGCCGTACGTCATGGCCCTGGACTCGGAAGGCGACCGGGTGTTCCTGCGCCTGCGGGTGACCGACCAGGGCACCGCCCGGCCGGACGAGGTCCTGCGCGCCCTGGGGCTGTCGCTGGACGAGACGGTCCGGATCAAGAAGACCTACACGGAGCTCGCGGTGCGCCCATGATTCCTTCCGGCCGCCTCATGCTCGTCAACGCCGTCGAGAAGGAGGAAACCCGCATCGCCATCCTCAAGGACGGCCGCCTCGACGATCTGCATGTGGAGCGCAAGACCCACGAGACGCTCGTGGGCAACATCTACAAGGGCCGCGTGGAGAACGTGCACGCGAGTCTGCAGGCCGCGTTCGTTCACGTGGGTCTCGAACGGAACGCCTTTCTCCACGTGTCCGAGGTCGTGGGGGAAGGGGAGGAGCCCTACCATCGGCCCCGGCCCGGCCGGCCCGCCCGGGGGCCCAAGCGGTTCATCCAGAACCTCCTGAGGCCCGGACAGGAGATCCTCGTCCAGGTCATCCGGGATCCCTTCGGCGAGAAGGGGCCCTCGGTGTCCATGGAGATTTCCCTGCCGGGCCGGTTCCTGGTCCTGACGCCGCTTTCCCGGAAGATGGGCATCTCGAAGAAGATCACCGATCCCGCCCAGCGGGCGGCGCTGCGCCAGGCGGTGCGGCAGCTCACGCAGGAGATCCCTTCCGAAGTCGGGTTCATCGTGCGGACCTCGTCGGCCGACACGCCCCCTCAGGACCTGCGCGCCGACTACGAATACCTTCTGCGGGTGTGGAGCGCCGTCGAGGCGCGCGCCCGGACCGCGCACGCCCCGGCGCTTCTCTACCAGGAGACCGAGCTCGTCCTGCGGACGGTGCGCGACTTCTTCACTCCCGAGATCGAGAAGATCGTGGTGGACGACGCCGGGGTCTTCGAGCGGCTCCGCGAATTCTTCGACCACGTGATGCCCCGGTACCGCGATCGGCTGGAACTCTACGAGGGGGCCACGCCGCTGTTTCACCGCTACGACCTCGAGTCCCAGATCGAGCAGCTCAACGCGCGGACCGTTCATCTCCCCTCGGGGGGCTCCATCGTCATCGAGCGGGCCGAGGGGATGACGGCGATCGACGTGAACTCCGGGCGCCTCGTGCGGGAGGCGAATCCCGAGGATCTGGCCCTCAAGACCAACCTCGAGGCGGCGCGCGAGATTTTCCGGCAGCTCCGCCTGCGCGACCTGGGCGGGATCATCGTGATCGACTTCATCGACATGAAGATGGAGCGCCACAAGCGGGAGCTCGAGGAGCTGGCCCGCCGGGAGGCCCGCAAGGACCGCTCGCAGATGGTGATCCTGCCGCTGTCGCAGTTCTGCCTGCTGCAGATCGCGCGGCAGAAGATCCGGCCGAGCCTCGACGTCGTCTCCCACGAGCCCTGCCCCACCTGCGGCGGAACGGGCGTGGTCAAGAACACCGAGTCCGTGGCGCTCGAGGTTCTCCGGGCGCTCAAGTCCACCCTGGACCGCGGGGACATCGCCGTGGTCGAAGCCCGGGTGAGCCCGGACGTGGCGGGCTACCTCAAGGAGCGCATGGAGGACCTTCAGAAGCTCGAGGAGCGGCACCGCAAGCGGATTCATCTGACGGCCACGCGGGAACTGGCCTCGAACCGCGTGGAGTTCTCCTGCTACAACGCCGCGGGAGAAAAGGTCGTGGATTTCGTGCGCTGAGGCGGCGGGCCGGCGCCCCGAAAAAACTTGCCCCGGCCGGGGCCTTCTGATATAAGGATCCCCCCATGTACGCGATCTTCAAGAACGGCGGGCGGCAGTATCGCGCCGAGAAGGGGCAGACGCTGGAGCTCGACCGCCAGGGCCCCGCGGAGGGGGAGCGGATCGAGTTCACGGAGGTGGTGCTCCTGCACGACGGCCAGAAGGCCCGGATCGGCGCGCCTCTGGTGGCCGGCGCCAAGGTCCTGGCCGAGGTCGTCCGGAACTTCAAGGGCGAGAAGATCCGCGTCTTCAAGTACCGCCGCCGCGAAGGCTACCACCGCACCCGCGGGCATCGCTCGCGGAAGACCCTCGTCAAGATCACCGACATCGTGGCCCCGTAACGGGCCGGGCGGCCGCTCGGGCGCCCGGCGTCCCTCCCCATGTTCCGCGACGAAGTCACCGTTCGGATGAAGGGGGGCGACGGCGGAGCCGGCTGCGTCTCCTTCCTTCGCGAGAAGTACCGTCCCAAGCTGGGCCCCGACGGGGGCGACGGCGGCAAGGGGGGCGACGTCGTCCTCGAGGCGGACGAGAACTACAACACCCTCTACCATCTCATCCATATTCCCCGGTTCGTCGCGCAGAACGGGGAGCCCGGCCGGGGTCGCAACCAGAGCGGCAAGAAGGGACGCGACCTCGTGATCAAGGTCCCCGTGGGAACCCTGGTTCGGGACGCCGATCGCGGGGTGGTGCTCAAGGATCTCCGGCGCCACGGGGAGCGGATCGTGCTTTGCCGCGGCGGCAAAGGGGGGCGCGGGAACCAGCACTTCGCCACGCCCACGCATCAGGCTCCCCGCCGCGCGGAGCCCGGCCGGCCCGGGGAGGAGCGCCGCGTGCGGCTGGAACTCAAGATGATCGCCGACGTGGGGCTCGTGGGTCTTCCCAACGCGGGGAAATCGACGCTTCTGTCGCGCCTGTCGGCCGCCCGTCCCAAGATCGCCGACTATCCCTTCACCACGCTCGTTCCGAACCTCGGGATTCTGAAGGGCGACGACTTCCGGACCCTCGTCGTGGCGGACCTTCCGGGCATCATCGAGGGAGCCCATGAAGGGAAGGGCCTGGGAGACCGGTTCCTGCGGCACATCGAGCGCACGCGCCTGATCGTCCACCTCGTGGACGTCTCGCCGCAGGCGCTTCGCCCGCCCGTGGACGCCTACCGGACGGTGCGGCGGGAGCTGGAGGGGTACAGCCCCGCCCTGGCGGCCAAGCCCGAGGTCGTCGTGGCGACCAAGATCGATCTCCCCGGGGCGCGGGAGAACGCCGAGGCGCTTCGCCGCGCTCTCGGAGAGAAGCGGCGGGTGCTGGAGATTTCCGCGGCGACGGGGAAAGGGCTTCGGGAGCTGGCGGGGGAACTTTTCCGCGTCCTGGCCTCGGAGCGTGGTATAGAATAGGCGGCGTCGGGGCAGGGGGCCCGTTGGAGGACGCGGAATGGAACTGGCCAGGATCTTCGCGGCGATGGTCAAGGAAGAGGCGTCGGACCTCTTCCTCAAGGTGGGCGTTCCTCCCGCCATGCGCGTCGTCGGCCGGGTGGTGTCCATGTCCGCCCCGCCGCTCACCGAAGAAAACATGATGGAGATCTACAACGAAGTCTGCGACGACTTCGCCAAGAAGAAGTTCGCCGAGAAGGGCGAGGTGGACGTCTCCTACGAAATCTACGGCGTGGGGCGCTTCCGGGCCAACGTCTTCCGCCAGCGCGGCTACATCGGCATGGTCTTCCGGCACATCCATTCGAAAATTCCGACGCTGGAGGAGCTCAATCTGCCGGCCGAGGCGCTGCGCCGCCTGGCGCTCCTGCCGCGCGGACTGATTCTCGTGACGGGAACGGCCGGCTCCGGAAAATCCACCACCATCGCCGCGATGATCGATTACATCAACCAGACCGAGGAACGGCACATCATCACGATCGAAGACCCGATCGAGTTCACCTTCACCGACAAGAAGTGCGTCATCGAGCAGCGGGAAATCGGTCAGGACACGGACTCCTTCGTCTCCGCCCTCAAGCACGCCGTGCGCCAGTCGCCCGACGTCCTCTTCATCGGCGAGATGCGGGACCTCGAAACCATGGAGGCCGCCATCCACGCGGCCGAGACCGGACACCTCGTCTTCTCGACGCTGCACTCCCTGAACGCCATGCAGACGGTGGACCGGATCATCAACTTCTTCCCCCCTCACCAGCACGCCTTCCTCCAGCTTCAGCTTTCGATGCTGCTGCAGGGGGTGATTTCCCAGAGGCTCCTGCCCACCAAGGACGGCGCCGCCCGGATGCCGGCGGTGGAGCTCATGACCTCCACCCCCACCATCCAGGAACTTCTCCTGCACGGGAAAACCCGGGAGCTGTACAAGGCGTTAAAAGACGGAAGCTATTACGGATGCATGACCTTCAACCAGTCGCTCAAATCGCTCCTGGAGCGCGACCTCATCACGCTGGAGGACGCGCTCAGCGCCGCCGACAGTCCGGACGAACTCAAGCTCGAGCTGCGCGGCATCTCCAAGGACGCGCAGCGCCACTTCGGCGGCGGGGGGGGCGGATTCGGGCGGCGGTGACGGAGCCCCCGGGACGCCCATGAACGACGTCAAGCTGCTCAACGGCCTTCTCTGGGCGCTCAACGGCCTGCTCGGGCTGGGAATCGCCGCGTTCGCCTGGTTCTTTCTTCTCACGCCGGCGCGCGGGAACCTCGACGGCGTCGTCTTTCAGGACGAAGCCCCCCGCGCGGAGGTCGTGCGCCCCGCGGGGCCCGGGGACGGAGTGCTGCGGTCCCTTCCGAATCCGCTGGAGCCTCGGGCCAGGGGAGCCGGGCCCGCCGCTCCCACCTTCCGCGCCGTCCTCAAGGGAACGCTGCCGACCGAGAAGGATCCCCGCCAGGCCGTGGCGTTCATCAAGTCCCCGACGCGGAACGTGGACCTGGTGGCCTACGTGGGGGAGCCGATCCTGCACGACGGGCAGCCCTTCGAAGAGTATCGGGGCTGGACGCTCGTCGAGGTGACCAAGGACACGGCCACGTTCACGAACGGGACCCTGCGGGAGACCCTGACGCTCGACCCCAACGCCCCTTCCGGACCTTCCGGTCCCGGGACGCCCCGCGCCGCCGGTCCCGCCGGCCCGCGCGCCAACCGCGCCGGTCAGCCCTACAACCCCGAGGGGTTCCGCAGCCGCCTGCTGGCCTCCGCGGAGAACCGCCAGGTCTGGGGCATGGATCCCGACGAGATCGACTGGGCCCTCCAGAACAGCGACCGCATCATGGACCAGGAGTTCCAGGTGACGCCCTACGCCGGCGGGGGACTCAAGATCGAAAGCGTCGCGCCCGGATCGCTGGGCGCCATGCGCGGCCTGATCCCCGGGGACGTCGTCAAGGACATCAACGGCCAGCCGCTCACGAGCCTCGCCGACATCCGAACGCTCATGAACAGCCCCGCCCTGCGCCAGAGCTCCGGGCTTCGGATCACCCTCGAGCGGGCCGGAAAACCCGTCATCCTCGAGTACCGACCCCTGCCGCGGCAGTAATCGTTCCGGGGACCGAACGGGGATCTCCGGGTCGGCGATGCCGTCCGGAACTTCTCCAGGGTTCGCGTCGCCCGGAAGGTGAGGTCCGATCGGCCGCCTCAGGCCGGCGGCGAAAGGAATTCTTGGTGAAGGGCCCGCACCGCTTCGGGGCCCGCGTCGCCCTTCACGATAAAGGAAATCGAAAGCTCCGAGGACCCCTGGGCGATCGCGATCACGTTGATCCCGCGGCGCGCCACCGCTCCGAACACGCGCGCCGCCGTCCCCGGATGGCCCTTCATGTTGGACCCGATCGCCGCCACGATCGCCACGCCCTCCTCCACGTCCAGGCGGCGCGCCTCCCCAGACCGCAGCATCCCCGCCTCGATCGCCGCCCGCGCCGCCGCCACCTGGGACCCTGAGACGGCGAACGAAATCCCCGCCTCGGACACGGAAAGGATGATCATCTTGACGTTGACCCCCCGGTCCGCCAGAAGCTGGAAAATCCGCGCCGCCGTCCCCGGACGGCCCATCATCGCGGCCCCCGTCACCGTGATGAGCCCCGCGTCCCGCACGAGAAGCACCGAGCGGACCACCTCCGAGGATTCCGGCCCCTCGTCCGTGATGAGCGTCCCGGGCCCCTCCGGCCGGAACGTGTTCTTCATCCGCACCGGAATCCGCCGCTCCGCCGCCGGCTCCAGCGCCCGCGGATGCATCGACTTGGCGCCGAAAAGCCCCATCTCCACCGCCTCGATGAAACGGATCCGGTCGAGCCGCCGCGCTTCGGGGACGATCCGCGGATCCGCCGTCATCAGGCCGTCCACGTCGCTCCAGATCCAGATCTCGTCCGCCTTGAGCGCCGCCCCGACGATCGTGGCCGTGTAGTCGCTCCCGCCGCGCCCGATCGTGGTCGTCACCCCGTGCTGCGTGGCCGCGATGAAGCCCGTGACGACCGGAACCTCCCCCGCCTCGAAGGGCCCCCGAAGCGTCTCGGCGATCTGGTAGAGCGAAAGCTCCATGAGCGGCTCCGCCTCGCCGAAGCGGTCGTTGGTCACCAGCCCCGCTTCCTGGCCCGTGTAGGTCCTCGCCCGCATCCCCTCCCGCTCCAGCGCGCGGCGGAAAAGAACCGCCGCCAGGCGCTCCCCGAACGAAACGACCGCGTCCTTCGAGCGCGGCGTGAGCTCGCCCACCGCCGAAATCCCCACGACGAGGCGATGAAGCTCCTCCAAAAGCGCCGCCGTCCCCCCCGCCTCCTCCAGCGCCCGGGCGCACTCCTCGTGGCGGCGGCGCAGATCCTTCATCCGCGCCTCGACCGCCGGCCGGTTGGCCGCCCCCGCGGCTTCCGCCAGCTCCAGAAGCTCCTCCGTCACGCCGTCCAGCGCGGACACCACCACCGCCACCCGGTCCCGGCCCGCGCGTTCCTGCACGAGCTTCGCGCAGCGGCGCATCTTCTCCGCGTCCGCCACCGAGCTTCCCCCGAACTTCATGACGAGCTTCATGCCCGACCCCCGACCGTGTGCCAGATGTCCAGGAGATCCCGCAGGATCGCCGTCGCCGTCTCCGGCCCGCCCGCGCCCCGGCCCACGAGCGACACCTCGCCCCCCGTCCGGAGCGTCAGCGTCAGGCAGTTGAGATTCGCGGGCACGTTCAGGGGCGCCTCCGCCGGAACCTCCCGCGGCTCCACCGACAGGCGCTCCCCGATCTCCGCCATAAGCTTCACCGCCCGCCCCGCCCGCCGCGCCTCCTCGATCCGCTCCCGCGCGATCCCCCGGATGCCGCGGATCGAAACGTCCGAAAGCGTGCAGGACCGCCCCAGGACGCCGTTGGCCAGAATGACGAGCTTCGTGGCCGTGTCGATCCCGTCGATGTCGGCCGACGGGTCCGCTTCCGCGTACCCGAGCCGCACCGCCTCCGCCAGCGCCCTCTCGAAATCGAGCCCCTCGCGGTCCATCCGCCAGAGGATGTAATTCGTCGTGCCGTTCAGGACCGCCCGCACCGAGAGCACCTCGTCCCCCCGCGCGCACTCCTGCGCCAGGGCGAGCACCGGCGTTCCGCCCCCCACCGTGCCCGAGAACCGGAATTCCACCCGGTTGTGCCGCGCCAGCTCCCGCAGCGCCGGAAACGCCACCGCGAGCGGACCCTTGTTGACGGAAATCGCGTGCTTGCCGGACCGGAAGGCGGCCTTCAGACGCTCGAAGGCCGGACCCGGGGACCGCACCGACGTGGGCGTGGCCTCGATGTAGAGCTGCGCGTCGCTGCCGGCGATGATCTCCGGCGCCGGCACATCCCGCACGCCGCGGCCCGGGAGCGCCGCCACCGTCCCTTCGCGCTCCTTGGCCGCCAGGAGGGCTTCGACGTCCAGCCCGCTTTCGGCTTCCGCGGCGCCCCGCGAGTCCAGAACCCCCACCAGCGCCGGGGCCAGACCGTGGCGCGCGTAGAGGTCCGCGCGGCGCTCCCCCAGAAGCCGAGCGAACGCGCGCCCGACGACGCCGAACCCCCCGAGCAGGATCTTCATCCCGCCAGCATCCGGCGCAGCGCCGGAAGCGTCGGCTTCACCCGCGCCAGCTCCATCTTCCCCCGCGCCAGGGCGTCGGGGTCCTTCAGGCCGTGCCCCGTGGTGACCACGACGACCGTCCGCGCCCCGCGCAGGCCGTGCCGCGCCAGCCACGCCACCGGCGCCGCCGAGGCGGGCTCGACGAACAGCCCCTCCGTGCGCGCCAGGCGCCGCTGAGCCTCCAGGATCTCCGCGTCACTCACGGTTCCCGCGTCGCCCCCCGATTGCTCCAGCGCCGCCACCGCCTTCTTCCAGTTGACCGGCGCGCCGATCCGGATCGCCGTGGCCACCGTCTCGGGCGCCTCGACGGGCCGGAGCGCCGCCCGCTCTCGGAACGCCCGGACGATCGGAGCGGCCCCTTCGGCCTGGACGCCGATCAGGCGCGGAAGCCGCCGGATCCTCCCGAGCGCCTTCCATTCCTGGAAGCCCTTCCAGATCGCCGAAATGTTGCCCGCGTTGCCCATCGGCAGAACCACCGCGTCGGGCGCTTCCCCGAGCGTCTCGCACACCTCGTAGGCCAGCGTCTTCTGGCCTTCGAGCCGGTACGGATT
The DNA here is from genome assembly GCA_035574235.1 of Planctomycetota bacterium. Taxonomy (NCBI): domain Bacteria; kingdom Pseudomonadati; phylum Planctomycetota; species Planctomycetota bacterium. The sequence continues at coordinate 38,536 of DATLZA010000027.1, forward strand.
GAGGGAGTTCAAAAGATAGACGCTCCGCTCCCGGAGGGAAAGCTCGACGACCAGGCGCATGGCGTCGTCGAAGTTTCCTTCGATCTGCGCCACGCGGGCGCCGTGGGCCACCGCCTGCGAGAGCTTGCCGAGAGCGACCTTTCCCGCCGGCAGAAGCACGAGCGCCCGCATTCCCGCCCGCGCCGCGTACGCCGCCATGGAGGCGGAGGTGTTGCCCGTCGAGGCGCAGGCCACCGCCCGCGCCCCCACCGCCCGCGCCAGCGCGATCCCCACCGTCATCCCGCGGTCCTTGAAGGAGCCCGTGGGATTCTCCCCCTCGTTCTTGACGAAAAGCCGGGGGATGCCGATCTCCCGCCCCAGGCGTTCGCAGAGATGCAGCCCCGTGTCTCCTTCCCCGAGGGTGACCGATCGGCGCACCGGAAGAAGCGGCTGATAGCGCCACACCCCCCGGCCTTCCAGCGTCCCCACGCGCCGAAGGTCCCGGGGCTCCAGCGCCACCTCGAGGGGCGATTCGCACGCGCGGCAGGCGTAGAGCGTCCGCTCCCGTCCGTACCGCGCGCCGCACGAGAAACACCGGAGGATCATCCGGGCCGCTATCCTACCCGCCCGCCGCGGTTTGTCAAAGGGCCTCCGCCCGTCTACAATGCCCCCCATGCGATGGGGCGTCGTGGACGTGGGCAACACCCGCGTCAAGCGCGCCGTCTTCGACGGCCGGCGGCTGCGGCCGTGGGACGGCCGGCCGGTGGACCTCTGGATCGGAGCCCGCGTGGGGCGGGCGCGGCCGCCGCGGGGGACGCTGCTCCTGGGGCGCGACTTTCCGCCGCTCGTCCGGAACCGCACGCGCCGGCCGGAGGCGGTCGGGGCGGACCGGCTGGCGCAGGCGTCGGCCGCCTGGGCGCGCGCGGGCGGCCCCTGCGTCGTCGTCTCCATGGGGACGGCGATCACGATCGACGAGGTCGGATCGCGCGGGGACTTCCGGGGAGGGCTCATCGCCCCCGGGCTGCGCACCATGGCCCGCGCGCTGCGCGACGCGACGGCGCTTCTGCCCGAGGTGGAGCCCGTCCGGCGGCGGCGGGCGGTCGGACGCGACACGCAGGAGGCCATCCGGTGCGGGATCTCTCTGGCGGCGGAAGGGCTTCTGCGGCGGGCGCTCCAGGATCGGCGCGGACCGGTCTTCGGCACGGGCGGAGACGCTCCGCTCTTCCGCGAGTTTTTCGACGTCTGGGCGCCCGACCTGGCGCTCGAGGGCATCGCGCTTTCCTTCCTATGCTGGCGGCGCTGCTGACTCCGCCGGGGCGCGGGGCGATCGCGGTGCTTCACGTCGCCGGACCCGGCGCCCGGGCGCTCGTGGCCTCCCTTTTCGGCCGTCCGGTGGAGGAACGGCCCCGCTTCGGGCGGCTCGTCCAGGACGGCGAGGTGCTGGACGAGGTCGTGGTCCGGGCCGTCGATGGGTTCACGGGGGAGGAGACGGTCGAGATCTCCTGCCACGGCGGCCGCGCCGCGGTCGAGCGGATTTTCCGGGCGCTGGCGGCCCTCGGGGCGCGGCGGGCGGCGCCGGAGGAGCTTCTCGAGCGGGGCATCGAAACGGGGGCGCTCGACCGGATCCGCGCCGAGGCGTGGACGCTCCTTCCCGCGGCGCGCACGGAGTTGGCGGCGCGCGTCCTTCTCGATCAGGCGGAGGGGGCGCTTTCGCGCGCGGTCGCGGAGGTCCGGGACGCGGCGGGGGCGCGGCGCCTGCGGGAGACGGCGTCGTTGGGACTGGCGCTGGTGCGTCCCCGGCGGGTCGTCCTGGCCGGGCGTCCGAACGCGGGCAAATCCACGCTCTTCAACGCGCTTCTGGGCCGGGAGCGGGCGATCGTTTCCCCCGAGCCCGGCACGACCCGCGACCCGGTGCGCGGGATCGGCGCGGTGGCCCAGGTGCCGCTGGAGTTCGTGGACACGGCGGGGGTCGAGGCGCCTCGCGACGCGATCGAAGGGATGGCGATCGATCGCACGTGGGAGGCGCTTTCGGAGGCCGATCTGGTCGTCTTTCTGTTCGACGGGGAGTCGGAGGGGGAAGAAGACCGACGGCTTTTCGGGCGGCTGGCGGGCCGGAAGGCGCTGGCGGTCGTGAGCAAGATCGACCGGGCTCCCGGGGCGCCGGGCCCGCCGGGCGCATGCCGCCTTTCGGCGCGGACGGGAGAGGGGCTGGAGGAGCTCGGAAGGAAGATTCTCGAGGCGCTCGGGATCGTGCCCCGTCACGAGCCGGGGGCGCCCGTGGTGTTCACGTCGCGGCAGGAGCGGCTGCTCGGGGCGGCGGCGGAAGGCCGGCTCGACGCGGCGGCGGCGCGGGAGGCGCTGCTTCGGGGGCCGCGAGGTTAGGGAGCGGCCGCGAAGCGGACGAGCCCTTCGATCTCGCGGAGCTGGATTTCGCGGAGGAACCGGCCGAAGGGGTCGGAGGGATCGCGCCCTTCGGCGGCGGCGCACAAGTCCACCATGAGGAAGGGGTCCCAGGCGTTTTTGCGGCGCAGGGGGGCGGCTTCGGCCACCTGGCGGAAAGGGCCTTCGAGGAGCTCCCGCGCGGCGGCGTGAAGGGGGCCGAACGCCGGGTGGTCGCCGACGCGGCGGAACCAGTATTTGGCGTTGCCGTAGTCGGGTTCGCGCCGGTGCATGACGCCGTGGAGGTAGCTGCCGGTCGAGGTCGGGATATCCTGCGCCAGCTCGTGGGCGCGTTCGAGGTGGTCGTTCCAGAGGAAAAGCGCCGCCCGGAGCTCCGGCGGCGCCGCCAGGCGCCCGATCCGCTCGCTGAGGGCGGGATCCCACGTCCCCCGGGGGACCAGGAGCGGCGGTTCAGGCCGCTCCCGCAGGCGGGTCAGGATTTCGTCCAGAACCGTCATCGGGGTCGAGGGGCCGTTGGCCCCGTGTGCACGGGGGGATTGTATCATGAAGGGAAGCCGGGGGTACCTTCCTCGCAGGCTTTGCCGCGCCGGGGCGGGGGCGTCGTATAATCCCCCGGGGAACGGATTTGCGTCACGGGAGGGGTCCGTCGTGACGTTGGGTAGGGGAATCTTAGCTGAGGTGGAGCTTCTATGAATCGACGCATCCTGCCGGCGGCATTCGCCTGTCTTCTCCTTTCGGCGGCGGTTCGGGCCCAGGACGCCCCTCCCAAGGTGGAACAGAGCCGGATCGACGCCGCGATCAACAAAGGCGTCGCTTATCTCAAGGCGCAGGCCGGGAGCCTGCGGAAGTTCGAGCACGTCAATCGGCCGATGCAGGAGGACGAACTGGTCCTCTGGACGTTCGTTCACGCGGGGGTTCCGGAAAACGATCCCGTCTTTCAGAAGCTCCTCAAGGAGATGCTCGAGCGCAAGCTCGAGTCCACGTACTGCGTGGCGCTTCAGGCGATGATCCTGGAGGAGGTGAATCGCGTGAAGTACCAGTGGCGCATCAAGCAGTGCGCCCAGTTCCTCGTGGACAATCAGTGCAAGAACGGGCAGTGGACGTACGGGGAGCCCACGATCTACGCGGATGAGACGCCTTCGGAGTCCGAACGGGAAGACGTTTCCACGCGGGCGCCGCGCGAGCGGCGCGGGGTGGTGGACTTCGGCGGGCCGGGGATGCGGATCAAGCCCGAGGTCAAGCGCCGGGTCAAGGTGGAAAAGAAGAAGGACGGGCCCGAGGGCGGAGACAATTCGAACACTCAGTACGCGGCGCTCGGCATGCGCGCCTGCCACGATGCCGGCATCATCATTCCGGAGTCGGTCATTCAGAAAGCGATTCAATGGTGGCGGACGTCGCAGAAGGAGTCGAGCGGTCCCCGCGTGCGCTTCGACGTCAAGGACAGCCTGGACGCGCCGATCACCGGCGGAGCCAGCGGCGTCATGGAGGTCGTCAACGCCGAGCCGCAGGGCTGGTGCTACAGGGATCATGCGGAACACAAGGCCTACGGATCGATGACGGCGGGCGCGGTGGGGAGCCTGGCCATCTGGCTTTACATCAAGGACGACGACGGGGGCAAGAAGAAGCGGTCCTGGAAGAAGGACAAGGACGTGCACGAGGGGCTGGCGTGGCTGGCTTCGAACTTCTCGGTCACGTACAACCCCGGCCCGTACGAGCACGGCGACAGGGCCGAAAATTCCCAGCACCAGTACTACTACTACCTCTATGCGATCGAGCGCGCCGGGATGCTTTACGGAACGGAGACGCTGGGGACGCACTGGTGGTATCCCGAGGGCGCCAAGGTGCTTCTCGAGAAGCAGGGCGGCGACGGCAAGTGGGGCGGCGGGGTCGTGGATACGTGTTTTGCGATCCTTTTCCTCAAGCGCGCCACGGCGCCGCTGGTGCCTACCGGGGAGACCGGCCGGAGGTAGAGGTCCGATGCCGGCCGACGAAGAGACGCGGCTCCTGGCGGCGGCCAAGGCGGGGGATCCCGCGGCGTTCGAGCGCGCCCTGAGGCCGCACCTTCCGATGCTCTTCGCCTACAGCCGGGCCATCTGCGGCGACTACCATGCCGCGGAGGACGTGGTCCAGGAAACGGCCGAAATCGCCTACCGCAAGCTCAACTACCTCATTCCGGAGGCGGATTTCGCCGGCTGGCTCAAGGCCATCGCCCGCCGGCAGGCGCTGGCCGCCCGCCGCAAGCTCACCCGGGCGGGCCTGGTGGCGGAGGAATTGATCGAAAAGGTCTATCAGGATCCTCTCCCCGCCTCTCTCGATCGCCGCAGCGAAGCGCTCGAGGAGTGCCTCAAGCAGGTGGGCGGCCGCGCGGCGGAGGCCCTGCGGGCCCATTACTTCGAGGGCGTTCGCCTCACCGATCTGGCCCCCCGGCTTTCGATGACCCCCGCCGCGGTGCGCCAGATGTTGCATCGGGTCCGGCAGCTCCTGTTGGACTGCGTGCGGCGGCGGCTCACCGTGGAGAACGTGTCGTGAGAATCCTCACCTGCGAGGAAACGCGCGCCGCCTTGAGCGACCTGGTCGCCGGCGAGCTCGGCATGGCGGAAGGACGCTCCCTCGAGGCGCATCTGGCCGGCTGCGCGCGATGCACGGGCGTGGGGGAGGAGATCTTCTGGCAGGACCGGGTGCTGGCCGAGCGCGCGATCGAGCTCCATGGGGAACGCCTGGCGGCCCGGATTCGGGACATCCTGACCGGGGTGCGCCCGAAACAGGTGACCGAGCATCTGAGCGCGGTCCGGGTCCGGCCCCGCCGGCGGGGGGCGGCCCTTCGCGCGGCGGCCGCGGCGGCC
>DATLZA010000028.1 GCA_035574235.1 Planctomycetota bacterium
CCGCCCGCGCCCGCGCGTTGGCCTCCCCGAGCCGCCTCCAACGCTCCGCCCACGAAAGATCCATCGCTTCGATCCTACACCCCCCGCCCGGCCGATGCAATCGCGCCGCCCGTACCCTAACATTTTGCTAACATTTCTCCGAATCCCATGCTATACCTCATCCGGGGAGGAAAACCGCGCCATGGACGCCGACCTGCACGAAAAACTCGCCCGCGTCGTCGCGCGCTTCGAGGCCGGACGCGTCGACCCCCTGGAGCTGCGCTGGGGCCGCCGCGACCTGCGCGTGCGCGCCGTCCACGCCCGCTGGATCGACCGCGCCGTCCGGCCGCCCCGCCTCTTCTTCTCCGTCACCGTCGAAACCGGAGAAACCCTCGTCCTCTCCCACCCCGCCGGCGAACCCGTCTGGTACGTGGAACGCGTCCTCGCCTGAACCCGCCATGCGCCCGCTCTTCATCCACGTGGACCTCGACGCCTTCTTCGCCTCCGTCGAACAGCTCCTCAATCCGCGCCTCCGCGGCCGCCCCGTGGCCGTCGGAAGCGGCGTGGTCGCCTCCGCCTCCTACGAGGCCCGCGCCCGCGGCGTCCGCAACGGCATGCCCCTCGCCCGCGCCCGCCGCCTCTGTCCCGCGCTCGCCGTCCTCCCCGGCCGCCACGACGTCTACCGCTGCTTCGCCGACGCCCTCTGGACCCTCCTGCGCCGCCGGGCCCCCGCCGTCGAAACCCACCTCGACGAAGCCTTCGCCGACTTCAGCGGCACCGAGGCGGCCTTCCCCGATCCCGCCGCCCTCGCGCGCAACCTCAAGGAGGCCGCCTTCCGCGAAACGGGCCTGCGGGTCACCGTGGGCGCGGCCCGCACGAGGCTCCTGGCCAAGCTCGCCGCCGCCTCCGTCAAGCCCGACGGCCTGCGCGTCCTGGCCCCGGACGAGGAGGACGCGTTCCTGGCGCCCCTGCCCGTCGAGGAGCTCCCCGGCGTGGGACCCCGCACGGCGGCGCTCTTCCGCGACCTCAACCTGCGCACGGTGGCGGACCTGCGCGGCCTTCCCCGCGAAACCCTGATCCGCCTCCTGGGCCGGCCCGGCGGCGCCCTCTACGACCGCGCCCGCGGCCGGGACACCCGCCCCCTGCGCGCCGACGAAATCCCCCGCTCCGTCTCGCGCGAAACGAGCCTGGACGCCCCCACCGCCGACCCGCGGATCCTGGAGCCTCTGCTGTCCTACCTCCTCGACCGCGCCCTCGGCGCGATCCGCCGCGCCGACCTGCGCGCCCGCACCCTCACGGTCCGCCTGGGCTACGCCGACGGCCCCGAGGAGGAAATCTCCGAGTCCGCCGGTCCGACGGCGAGCGCCGCCGAGCTTCAGCCCCGCGCCCGCGCCCTTCTGGCGCGCCTGCACCGCCGCCGCGTGGCCCTGCGCCGCCTGGGCGTGGCGCTCTCCCGGCTCGTTCCCGACGCCGGCCAGCTCGAGCTTTTCGGCGACCCGCGCCGCCGCGCCCTCGAGGCCGCCGTGGACGCCGTGCGCCGGCGCTACGGACACGGCGCGATCGTGGCCGGCCGCGCGATCGCGCTTCTCGGACGCCTCCCCCACGACGCCGCCGGCTACGTCCTGCGGACGCCGTCGCTGACGCAATGATCCTCTGCGCCCACAGCCACTGGAGCCTCCTCCGGGGCACCGCCTCGCCCGCCCGCCTGGTGGCCCGCGCGGCCGAACTGGGCCTCCGGACGCTCGTTCTGGCCGACGACCTCTCGCTGGCGGGGGCGGTGGAGTTCTGGACCGCCGCCCGCGCCGCCGGCGTGCGCCCCGTCCTGGGGGCCACGATCGGCGGGACCGCGTACCTCGTGCGCGACCGCCGCGGATACGCTAACCTCTGCCGCCTGATCTCGCGCCGCACGGGGGCCCGGCCGGACGCTCCGGAGCGCTTCGAGGGCCTGGCGGCGCTTCCGCCCGGGCGGGCGCTGCACGTCTACCTGGCCGATCCGCGCGAGGCGCCCCTCTACCGGCTCCTTTCGGCGATCCGGGAGAACACGCTTTTCGCGCGCGTTCCCGACGCGCCGCCCCCGGCGCCGGCTCCGGGGGCGCTTCCCGAGCCGACCCCCGAGGAGCGGGAGCTTCTGGAGTCCTGCGACTGGGAATTCCTCCCCGCCCCGCGGATTTTCCCCTCCGGCCAGGGGGGGATGGAGCGCCTGCGGGACCTGTGCCGCGCGGGGCTGGCCCGGCGCTATCCCGTCCGGCCGCCCGTGGAGCGCCTGGAGCGCGAGCTGGGCGTCATCGGGCGCCTGGGGTTCGCCGACTACTTCCTCGTGGTCCACGACATCGTCCGCTACGCGCGCGAGCGCGGCCACCCCGTGGCGGGGCGCGGATCGGGGGCGTCGAGTCTGGTGGCCTATCTTCTCGGGATCACGAACGTGGACCCCGTGGCGTACGGGCTTCCCTTCGAGCGATTTCTCCACGAGGGGCGCCCGAAGTTTCCGGATCTCGACGTGGACTTCTCCTGGAGGATCCGCGACGAGGTGATCGCGCACGTCTTCCGGCGCTACGGGGACGTGGCGATGGTTTCGTCGGCGGTCACGTTCGGGGAGCGATCGGCCTTCCGGGAGGCGGCGCGGGCGCTGGGGTACTCGGACGCCCAGATCGGGGCGCTCCGGCGCGGCGGCGGTTCGGGGGAGGAGCTGCGCCGGATCGAGCGGGCGGCGCGGGCGCTGGAGGGCCGGCCGCGCCATCTTTCGATTCATCCGGGGGGCGTGGTGCTTCATCCCGACGGAGCGGCGCCGCTGGAGGTGGCCGAGAAGGGAGTGGTCGTCACGCAGTACGGCAAGGACGCGGTGGAGGAGGCGGGGCTGGTGAAGATCGATCTTCTGGGCAACCGGGCGCTGGGGGCGATCCGGGAGGCGGGGGAGATCGTGGCGCGGGGGGGCGGGACGCCGCCGGATCCGGAGCGGCCGGAGGCGGATCCCGCGGCGGCGGCGCTCCTGCGGGAGGGGCGGACGCTCGGGTGCGGTCAGCTGGAGTCGCCGGCGATGCGGGCGCTTCTGCGGATGCTGCAACCGCAGGACGTGCGGGGGCTGATGAAGGCGCTGGCGCTCATCCGGCCGAGCGCGGCGTCCTTGGGGATGAAGGAGCGGTTCGTGCGGCGGGCGCGGGGGCTGGAGGCACCGGAGGGGTCTCCGGAGGACACGTACGGGATTCTTCTCTACGAGGACGACGCGATTCTCGTGGCGGCGGCCGCGACGGGGATGACGCCGGCGGAGGCGGATCTTTTCCGGCGCCGGCTGCAGACGCTGCGGACGGAGGACGGGCGGATCGAGCTTTCGCGGGAGTTTCTGGCGCGGGCGGCGCGGCACGGGACGCCGCCGGAGGAGGCGCGGCGGCTCTGGTTCCAGATGGCGCGGTTCAACGAGTTCTCCTTCTGCCGGGCGCACGCGGCGTCGTACGCCCTTGCGGCGTGGGCGTCGGTGCGGCTGCGGGCGCGTCATCCGGCGGCCTTCTGGACGGCGGCGCTCAACAACAATCAGGGGCTCTACGACGCGCGCGTCTACGTGGAGGAGGCCCGGCGGGACGGCGTGCGGATCCTGCCGCCGTGCGTGCAGCGTTCGGGGGTGGAGTTCACGGAGGAGGCAGGGGCGATCCGGGTGGGGCTGAGGCGGGTGGCG
>DATLZA010000029.1 GCA_035574235.1 Planctomycetota bacterium
CAAGGGCTGCGCCGGGGACCGATCGCCTCGTGGTAGAGGTGGGCCAGGCGAACCAGACGCCGCATGACCCGGCAATCCAGGTACGAAAGAGCGATCAGGTGCTCCCCGAGGGGGTGGTAACGATGTCCCTGATCAGTCCACCGGCCGCCGGAAAAAAAACGGGCGCCGGGGGCCCGCCCTGCCCCGGCGCCCGGAGATCGCACGCGATCAGTGGTTGAAGAGGAACTCGCTCGTGTTCAGAAGCGTCCACAGCAAGTCCTCGTAGCCGGCGTCGCCGGCGCGCTGCACGTGCCCCTTCCAGCGCGACATCTCCTTCGCCGTCGGAGGACGGCTGAGCGCGGAAAGATAAACGGCCCGGATCTTATCCTCCGGCGTCGCGTGCCGGGCCAGGAACGCGCTGAACCCCGTGCCCCGGCGCAGACTCGCCGCCGTTCCCATGAGAATCGGATGATTCATCATGAGCAGCGCGGAAGGAATCGTTCCGGCGAACTCCGCGACTTCGCCGCCTTCGTCGTCGCCGAAATTGAAGCGGAACTGCGCCACCAGGCCCTGCAGGACGCGGTCCCGCATGAGATCCGCCGCTCCCATCATCCCCGGACCGTCTTTGCCCTTGTCGTCCTTGCGCTCCTTGCGCAGGTCGGCCAGCCGCCGGGCCAGCGCCCCCTCCCCCAGGTGCAACGCCTTGGCCACCGAGCGCAGGATCGGTTCCGGCGCCAGAGCCCGCACCCGGTGCAGCGCCAGATACTTCTCCGCCTGCGGATCCCGGTCCTTGCCCGGCGACCGCGAGGTGAGGTTGTAGGCCTCCGACGCCGTGATCGTCCGGATGAGCCACCGGAGGTCATACCCCTTCGCGATGAACTCCTGCGCCAGGGCGTCCAGAAGCTCCGGATGCGTCGGTTTGTTGCGCCCGTTGAAATCGTCCGGCGGGTGGACGATCCCCGCCCCGAAGAACTGCGCCCAGTAGCGGTTGACCGCCATCCGCGCGAACTGCAGGTTGTCCTTCGCCGTCATGTGGCGCGCGAAGCTCTCGCGGCGCGACAGACCCGGCTCCACGCCCTTGCCCGTCTCGAGGAACGCCGCCTTGATGGGACCGGACTTCGAGTTCGGAATCGTGAGGTCCTTCCCGGCTCCGGAGAGCATCCCTCGGATCTTCTCGCGCCGGTTCCCCTCGAGCTTGCGGTCCTCGAGGTCCTGCACGATGTAGTACCGCTGCTTGTCGTCGATTTTCTCCGCCCGGACGGTCACTCCCGTGAAGAACGAGGCCATCCCGTAGAACTCTTCCTGAGTCCACTTATCGAAGGGATGGTCGTGACACTGGGCGCACTGGATCTGGACGCCCATGAAGACCCGCGTGAGTTTGCCGGCCGTGGCGTGCGGAAACTCGTTGCCGGCCACGCGCCGCAGGCGCACCAGATAACTCGCCAGCCCGACCTCGTCCGGCAGGTCCTTGGCGGCGGAGCCCTCCATCATGGCCGCCGGACGGTCGTAGACGGCTCCATCCACCGTAATGACGCGCCGCGCGAATTCGTCGTACGGAACGTTCTTGGTGAAGATCTCCTCGAGATCCTCCTGTTCCTTGGCGCGCGCCAGCTGCTCGACCCGCTCGTTGTCGAAGCCCACCAGGATCCCGCTCCACACGGTCGCCCAATGCTCCGCATAGCGGCGGTCCCGAAGGAGCGTCTCCACGAGCTTGGCGCGCTTTCCCGGATCCGTGTCGGACAGGAACCGCTCCGCCTCCTCCGCGGAGGGAATCACGCCGACCAGATCGAGATACACCCGGCGCAGGAACTCGGCGTCCCCCGCCCGCGGCGCGGGCTTGATCCCGAGTTCCTCCCACTTGGCGCGCACCCAGTGGTCGATCAGCGCCGGACCCGAAAGCGACTTCTCCTGCGCCCACCCCGCCGGAACGAGCGCCACGGCCAGGAGCGCCAGGAACGCGGTACGCATGCTCGCCTCCCCTCGTATCCTTCTCTACACCCCTCTAACCCGCCCCACCTCCGGACGGTTGCGCATAAAAAACGCGCCGTGCATCGGGCATGCGGATTTCGCGAAACCCCGCGGCTTCCCGCGGGTTAACCTTTCAGATCTGATGGGGGATGCGCCTATGGCGCACGACTGCTCCCGCTGCGAAGGAAGCGTCCGGTTCGGCCTCAGCCGTCGCGAAGTCCTGCGGAACTCGGTGGGAGGGTTCCTCGGCTTCGCCCTGGCCCGGCAGGCCGACCTCTTCGGAGCCCCGCGGCCCGACCTCCTGGTGCCCCAGGAAGGCACCCGCGCGAAGGGCAAGTCCGTCATCGTCCTCTGGATGGCCGGGGGACCCTCCCAGTTCGAAACCTGGGACCCCAAGGAAGGCCGCGAGAACGGCGGCCCCACCAAGGCCATCGAAACCTCCGTCAAAGGGGTCCACTACGCCGAAAACATGCGCGTCTGCGCCGGCCAGGCGCAACACATCGCCGTCGTGCGCTCCGTCACCTCCCGCGAGGGCAGCCATGAACGCGGGCGCTATCTCCTGCATACCGGCTACGTCCCCACCGGAACCGTGGTGCACCCGTCGCTCGGGGCCGTGACCGCGATGGAAATCGGCAACCCCCAGCTCGACCTGCCCAATTACGTCGCGATCGGCGCTCCCGCCGAGGGGGCGGGCTTCCTCCCGCCTCAGTACAACCCCTTCCAGGTGAACCCGCCGGGCGGGGGCGACCGCCGCGCCGCCCGCGCCGGAGCCGCCTCCGGCGCCGGCATTCCCAACATCCAGTACCCCGAGGGCGTGGACGCCCGCCGCTTCCGCGAACGCATGCGCCTGCTCAAGGAACAGGAAGAGGAGTTCGAGAAGGAGCACGCCACCGAAGAGGTCACCCGCCACAAGGTCGCCTACGACAAGGCCGACCGGCTCATGCATACGCCCCTCCTCGAAGCCTTCGACCTGTCCAAGGAGAAGCCCGAGCTCGTCGAAGCCTACGGCAACACCCGGTTCGGCCAGGGGTGCCTCCTGGCCCGCCGGCTCGTCGAGCGCGGCGTCGCGTTCGTCGAGGTCAGCCTCGGCGGCTGGGACACCCACCAGGACAACTTCGCCCGCGTGGGGACCCTCTGCAAGACGCTCGACCCGGCCATGGGAACGCTTATCCGCGACCTCAAGGAGCGAGGACTCCTGGACAACACGCTCGTCCTCTGGATGGGCGAATTCGGCCGCACCCCCCGGATCAACCGCGACAACGGCCGCGACCACTATCCCCGCTGCTGGAGCGTGGCCCTGGCCGGCGCGGGCATCCAGGGCGGCCGCGTCGTCGGCGCCAGCGACAAGGACGGCGTGGAAGTCCAGGACCGGCCCGTCACCATCCCGGACCTCTTCGCCACGATCTACACGGCGATCGGCGTGGACTACAAGAAGAAGCTCGTCTCACCGCTGGGCCGGCCCCTCCAGCTCGCCGACAACGGCGTGCCGGTCAAGGAACTGCTCGGCTGAACCGCGGCGGCGCCGCCGCCGAAAACGCGCGAGGATTCCCTCCCGCGCGGCCGATATACCTATCGACCGCGACCGGGGACGTCCAGGGAGGGACCTTCGCATGGAGAGCCGGCGCCCCCGCGTTCCGGGATCGCCCGAGACCCGGCACGCCTTTCTCACCCAAAGCCTGCCCGCCGCCCTCGCCGAGCTCGAGGCTGCGACGGCGGATCTGCTCGACTCCGGGTGGGAGGAAGCCCGCCGCCGGCGGGCCTGCGATCTGGCGGAGGCGCTCGCCGAGGCGGTCTCGCGCCATGCGCTCAAGGAAGTGGCCGGAGCCCTCCGCGCCGCCGGGTCGCTTCTGCGCCTCTCGGCCGGAGAGGTCCGCGGACTCGAAGAGGCGCTCCGGGAAAAGTTCGCGGAGCTCAACGGGCTCCTGCGCGAAATGGTCGAGGACCTCCGCGAACGGGAAACGGCCTGATCTCAGGGCCCCTCGATTCCCAGACGGTTTCCGTCCGGATCCTCGAAGAAGACCGCCCGCACCCCTTCGCCGCATTCGAACGGCTCGCCCAGCCCCGGGACCTCCCGGAGCTTGAGCCCCCGCAGCGCCGCGTCGAAATTGTCCACGCGAAACGTCAGCGCCGGCTGGTCGGGAGAGGGACCGTGCCGGCGCCCCCCGCGCAGACAGAGCGCCACCCCCCGCGTATCCAGCTCCACCCAGCCGATCCCCCGCTGCCGCACCGGGATCCCCAGCGTTCCCCCGTACCAGCGGGCCGACCGCTCCAGGTCCCGAACCGTGAAAATGACCCGCGCCGGCGCGGTCAGCCCCGGCACGGAACTCTTGGCCGACGGATCCTTCCTGGCCATCGCTTTCTCCTTCGTCCCGGACGTCTGGAGGGACGCGTCCTGCGAAGCCCCCGCGACCCCGGGAGTTCCGGCCCCTACTCTTTTTTGACTCCGTAGACGAGGTTCCAGTTACCGATCACGATCACGTCGCCGCCCGAAAGCCTCCAGAGCGACACCGCCGCCCCGTTGACGTACGTGCCGTTCGTGCTGCCGAGATCTTCCACAACGTGTCCCTCGCCGACCCGCCGGACCCGGCAATGATGCCGGGACGCTCCCGGATCGTCCAGAACGACATCGCAGTCCGGATCGCGGCCGATGACGGTGACGGGTTTGGACAGCTCGACCACCCGTGCCGCCGCGCCGGGAGCCGAACACCGGAGGAACGGCATGCCCAAGGCATTACCAGAGCCCGGCCGCGACGGTCAAGCGGAATCGCGGCGGTCCCGCAGGGATTTCCTTGACCGCCGCCGTCTCGGATATATAGTTCGGATCGCGGGCCTTCGGACCCTCCGAACGCCCTTTGAGGGAGAAACCCCCGATGAAGAAGGCGCTCCTGGCGGCCGTCCTCCTGGCCTCCTCCGCCGCCGCGGCCGAAGCCCAGGTGAAGAACCGCTGGCGGCTCACCTGGTCCAACGAGAAGCCCCAGCTCTACACGTACCGCAGCCCGGACGACCGCTACGAGAACTTCTGGTACGTCGTCTACACGATCGAGAACAGCCCCGAGATCAATAACGAAGAAATCGTCCCCCTTCTCTTCGACGTCATGCTCTACACCGAAAGCGGAAAGGACCTCCAGCACGACTTCCACAAGGCCGACCCCGCCCCCCTGAAGGAAGTCCTCGAGAATCCCCGCCGCGCGGAGTCTCTTAAGTTCGGGCGCTTCTACGCCAACGTGATCGACCCCGAGGTCGAGTACAAGATCATCGAGAAACACGCCCGGATCGGCAACCGCTCCCCCGGCATCGTGCGCGAGTCCATCGAGGCCTTCAAGAAGGGCTTCACGGAGGATCCTCCCCCCGAACTCGCCGGCCGCTGGAAGAAAGGGGACCGCCTCTATCTCAACCCCCGCGAAATCCGCCAGATGCGCTACCTCCTGCCCGGGCAGAAGATCCTGGGCCTGGCCATTTTCCGCAATGTCGATCCCCGCGCCACCGTCTACGAGCTTCACGTCTCGGGCCTCTGGGACATCGTCAAGGTGACCGCCGTCACCGAGGAGGAAACCCGGCTCGAATACGAACCCATCACCCTCAAGGTCCGCTACTTCCGCCACGGCGACCCGTTCGAGATCGAAAAGGACTTCATCCTCCGCCAGCCGAAGGCCCCCGAATACGTCGTCAAGAAGATCGGCCCGGTGGCGTCCAAAGAGACGATCGACAAGCTTGTCCTGACGCTCGCCGACACCCTCAAACGCGAACGGGAGTGGAAGGACGAAAACCTCGCCGCCGACGAAATCGAGAAGCGCCGCAAGGCGCACGGCATCGATGCCCTGGACTGCCGCATCATGGCCATGGTCTTCCGCGTGGCCACGGACAAGGACTTCGGCTACGATCCGTCCAAGGACGTTCTCGAGAACGAGCGGGCGATCTGGCGTATCCACGAGTGGTGGATTACAAACCGCACCCGGCTTCTCTTCAACGAGGTGACCAACCGGTTCGAGGTGCGCGAGGACGTCCTGCCCGGCACGGTCCAGGAGAAATAGCCGTCCCGCTCACGGCCATACGTGCCGCCGGCGGCGCGTCCGCTCCATGATTTCGCGGACCCAGCCCTTCCATTCCCTCCGCACTTCGGGATCCCACCCCGCGTACGCGAAGAAGAATCGCAGCCTTTCCGTCCGGGTGACGCGCGGCCCTACCGCGGCGTTGAGCTGCGCCAGATTCCAGATCCGTTCCGCGCGCGCCAGAGCCGGCCGGAAGCTCACCCGGTCCAGGTCCACGACGTACAGCTCGTCGCCCCGGACGAGAATGTTGTTGGCCTTGAGGTCGCGGTGGTACACCCCGTGCGCGTGCATCGTGCGCACCAGCGCCGCGAGCTTCCCGAGAAGCGCCCGCCCCGGGGCGCGCGCCCGCACGGAGTCCCCCAGCGGTTCCGCCCCCGCGACCCACCGGCCCACGACCCGGTTTCCGGCGCAGGCATGGAGCCGCGGCGTGGGAATCCCGCGCAGTTCGAGCCCGAACGCATGGTCCCACATCGCCGGCGAGCCTTCCTTCACGAAGGTCTCGGCATCGATTCTCCACAGCCGCCGCCCGGGCGCCTCCTTGACCACCTCGACCGGCGGCGCCGCGAGCGCCCGGCGCGCCTCGTCCGCCGTATACGGACGCCGGAGGATCATGCCGTCCACCGCTTCGAAATCGGACCCCGTCCGGCGCGTGCGCGACTGCCGGTCCCGCCAGTACCGCTCCCGCGCCTTCCGGAACGCGCGGTCCACTTCCCGGAGATCCGCCCCGCAGGCGCGCACGAACCGCGCGACGTCCGTGCGCCCGACGAACGCGACGAACGAAAGCACGAGAAATCCCAGGGACGCCGCCCGCTCCGCCGGCGTCAGTCGATCGAGCGCGACCGCGCGGTGGACGTCCACCAGCCACAGCCGCCCCTGCGCCCGCAGGATGTTGCCCACGTGAAGATCGTCGTGGCGGATCCCCGCGTCGAGGAGGCGTCGCGCGAAGGCGGCGAGTTCCTCGAGCGCCCGGCGGGTCCACGGCCCCTCCCGCAGCGGCCGCGCGTCCGGGATCTCCCGGGTGAAAAGCACGCTCTCCCCGCCGCGGCGCGCCCAGGCCACCGGCTCCGGCGCGTCCACCCCGCGCTCCCGCAGGAGGCGAAGCATCCGGAATTCATGAAGCGCCCGATCGGCCAGCAGGCTCCGCACCCTCCCCCAGAGACCGCCCGCCTTGAAGCGCTTGATGAAAAGCCCCTTCCACCGGTGAACCGACCGGACGCGGTTGTCCTTGACCGCCTCGCCGCGGCCGGGCGAGGCGAGCCACTCCTGAACGTCCCCTTCCCGCTCGGGAGCCGCGACGATGAGCCTCATGGCCGGAGAATTGTAGGGGAATCCCCCGGCGGCGCAAAGTGTTCACTTTCCCGCGCGGTTCCCTTAAGATGACCCGGCCTGGTCCGAATCGCCGACATCGCTGGATTCGAAACCGTCCGGCGCGGCCCTCACACGGTGCTGATCCGGCCCGAATGGAAGGACGCGCTGCTGGGAGACCTTCTGGACGACTTCCGCGGGGTGGCTCCGGCCGAGCGCAAGCTCTATCCCCACGGGCGGGCGGAACATTTCTCCTACCGCCCCGCGGGAGCGCCCGCGCGCGTCTTCGTCCGCCGCGCCCGTCGCGGAGGGCTGGCGGGAGCCCTCCTCGGCGGCCTCTACACGGGCGTCCGCCGGCCCGGTCGCGAGCTCGAAGCCGCCGCGGCGGCGCTGCGGGCGGGGGTGAGCGTTCCCGAAGTCGTCGCCGTCCGCGCCACCCGCGTGGCGGGCCTCTTCTGGCGCTTCACCGTCGTCACGCGCGAAATCGAGGGCGCCTCGAACCTCCTGGCGCTGGCCGGCGCGCTTCCGCCCGGCCGCAAGCGCGACCTCATCCACCGCGTGGCCGACGAGATGCGCCGCCTCCACGAAGCGGGCGTCTATCACGCCGATCTCACCCTGAAAAACATCCTTCTTTCGGGCCCCGACGTCTACATCATCGATCTCGACAAAGCCGTGCTGGCGGGAAGCCGCGCGGAAACGCTCGACGTCATGAATCTGTCGCGGCTCAACCGGTCCGTCGAGAAACTCCTGGGGGGGCGCGGCGTCGTGACGCGCGCCGACAAGCTCCGGTTCCTCAGGCGCTACCTGGGGGGCCGAGGGCGCGTGAAGGAGCTGGCGCGCCTCTGCGGAAGCGGACTCTGGCTCCACCGCCTGTGGTGGTCTCTGACCGGCCAGGCCTGAACGCCGCCCGCGCGCGATGAACATCCTCGTCAAGGGCAACAACTGGCTCGGCGACGCGGTCCTGAGCCTCCCGATGCTTCGATCGCTCAAGACCATGTTTCCGAACGGCCGGGTCGCGGTGCTCACCAAGCCGTCGCTGGCGGATCTCTACCGCGGCGCGCCGTATGTGGACGAGACGCTGCCGGAGCGGCGCGGAAGCCCGGGGGCCTGGTGGTGCACGATTCGCGAAATCCGGCGGCGCGGATTCGACGCGGCCCTCGTCCTGCCGCGCTCGTTTCGGGCGGCGTTTCTGGTCTGGATGGCGGGGATCCCGCGCCGGATCGGCTACGGAGCGGGCCGCGGCGCGCTTCTGACGGATCGGGTGCGTCCGCTCGAGGGACGCCTTCACCGCGCGCATCGGTATCACCATCTGCTTTCGGCCCTGGGCGCGCCCCCGCCGATCCAGCCCCCGCGCCTGGAGCTCCTCCCGGAGGCGGTCCGGTGGGCGGAAGAGGAGCTGCCCGGCGGCCCGTGGGTGGGACTCCACCCCGGCGCCACCTACGGCGCGGCCAAGCAGTGGCTTCCGGAGCGCTTCGCCGAGTTGGGGCGGCGCCTGGGGACTTCGGCCCGGGTGGCGGTGGTCGGCGGCCCCGGGGAGGAAGAGCTCGGATCCCGCGTCGCGCGCGAGGCCGGCGCCGCCCGCTGCCTGGCCGGCCGGACGACCCTTCCCCAGCTCGCGGCCGCCCTCGCCCGCTGCCGCCTTTTCGTCACCAACGACACCGGCCCCATGCACGTGGCGGACGCGCTGGGGGTTCCGATCGTGGCCGTCTTCGGCCCCACGGACTGGATCGAAACGCCCCCCTTCGGCCCCCGGCATCGCCTGGTCCGCCGCCCGGTCCCGTGCAGCCCCTGTCTCGCGCGCACGTGCCCCCTGGGGCACCACGAGTGCATGAGGTCCGTGACGGTGGACGAGGTCGAGCGGGCCTGCCGGGAGTTCCTGACGTGAAGGTGGCGCTCGTCATCCGGAAGTTCTCTCCCGCCGGGGGCGCGGAGCGGGCGTGCGCCCTCCTGGCGCGCGGCCTGCGGGATCGGGGCCACGACGTCCACGTCTTCGCCCAGGAGATCGCCCCCGCGGAGGGCATCGTGTCTCACCGCGTCCCTCCGGACGGGTTCTTCCGGCACCAGTCCTTCGCGGAGCGCGTTCGCGCGCTCCTGGCGCGGGAGCGCTTCGATGTCGTCCAGAGCTTCACGCGGACGGCCTGCCAGGACGTCCTGCGCCTGGGCGGCGGGATCCACCGCGAATACCTGGCGCGCACGGACCCGGCCTACTCGCCGCTGGGACGCCTATGGAGAAGGCTGCGGCCCAAGGAGCGCTTCGAGCTGACGCTGGAACGGGAAAGCCTGGCGCCCGGCGCTTCCCTGCGGATCGTGGCCGTCTCCCACCGGGTGAAGGAAGAGGCGATCCGCCATTACGGCGTGCCCGCGGAGAAGATCACGGTGATCCACAACGCGGTCGACGGCGAGGAGTTCCGCCCCGACCCGGCCGCCCGCGCCCGCCTGCGCGCGGAGCTGGGCCTGCGGGAAGACGACTACGTGCTTCTTTTCTGCGGAACGGGGTTCCGGCGCAAGGGGCTGGACTTCGCGCTGGCGGCGGTGGACCGGACGCCCTCGGCCAAGCTCCTCGTGGCGGGCGAGGGGCGCCCGCGGCCGCACCCGCGGGCGCGCTTCCTGGGCCGCCGCTCGGACGCCGCCGCGCTCTACGCCGCCTCCGACGTTCTGATCCTGCCCACGCTCTACGACCCCTTCCCCAACGCGTGCCTGGAGGCGATGGCTTCCGGACTCCCGGTCATCGTCAGCCGCGTGGCGGGCGTCTCGGAAATCATCGACGGCGACTCCATCGTGGTGGAGGATCCCACGGACGTCGAAGCGCTGGCCGGGGCGGTGCGGCGGCTGGAGGATCCGGCCGCCCGGCGCGCGATGGGCGAGGCGGCGCGGCGGAAGGCGCTCCTTCATCCGCCGTCGCGCGTGGTGGAGGAGACCCTCCGCCTGTACGAGGAAGTCCTCGCGATCAAGTCCGGCGTCGCGCGGCGGGTTGACAAGGCTGAAGGACGCCACTAAGATGGGGAAAACCGGGAGACACGAATCATGGCTCGGGGTCCGGGCGTCGTAGTGGCCGTCATTCCGGCCCGATACGCCAGCACCCGTCTCCCCGGAAAACCCCTCCTCGCCGAAACCGGCAAGCCTCTCATTCAGCACGTCGTCGAGCAGGTCCGCCGATGTTCCCGGATCGATCGGATCCTCGTGGCGACGGACGACGAACGGATCGCCCGGGCGGTGCGGGGATTCGGAGGCGAGGCGGTGATGACGTCGCCCCATCATCCGACGGGGACCGACCGCATCGCGGAGGCGGTCCGCGACGTGGAGTGCGGGAAGGTCATCAACGTCCAGGGGGACGAGCCCGAGGTGGACCCCGAGCACCTGGAGACGCTGATCGACCTTCTGGACGGGGCGGAGATGGCGACCCTGGCGGCGCCGTTCGAGGACCCTCAGGACGCCCTCCTTTCGAGCCGGGTCAAGGTGGTGATCGACCGGCACCACTACGCGCTCTACTTCTCGCGATCCCGCATCCCGTACGCCAACGGTCAGGCGTCGCCGGCGCTCCTTCACCTGGGCCTGTACGGCTATTCCAAGGCGTTCCTCCTGAGGTACGTGACGCTCGACCGCACGCCTCTGGAGCAGGCCGAACGGCTGGAGCAGCTCCGGGCGCTCGAGCACGGGTACAAGATCCGGGTGGGGGTCGTGCGCAAGGCGTCGCGGGGCGGGATCGACACGCCGGAGGACTATGCCGCCTTCGTGCGCCGGATGAGAGAGAGGGTTTCATGACCAAGCACATCTTCGTGACCGGCGGCGTGGTTTCCTCCCTGGGCAAGGGACTTACGAGCGCTTCGATCGGGCTGCTTCTGGAGTCCATGGGCCTGCGGGTGGCCATGCAGAAGTTCGATCCGTACATCAACGTGGATCCGGGGACGATGAATCCCCACCAGCACGGCGAGGTGTACGTCACGGAGGACGGCCTGGAGGCGGACCTGGATCTGGGCCATTACGAGCGTTTCACGAATTCGGTCGTCAACGTTCACTCGAACTACACGACGGGAAAGATCTACAGTTCCGTCATCGCCAAGGAGCGCCGCGGGGAATATCTGGGGCAGACGGTGCAGGTCATCCCGCACATCACGAACGAAATCAAGGAGGCCTGCCGCCGGATCGAAGGGCCGGGGATCGACGTCGCGGTGACCGAGATCGGCGGCACGGTGGGAGACATCGAAAGCCTTCCGTTCCTCGAGGCCATCCGCCAGTACCAGATGGACGCGGGGCGGGAGAACGTGATGTACATCCACCTCACGCTCATTCCGTTCCTGCACGCCAGCCAGGAGATCAAGACCAAGCCCACGCAGCAGTCCGTGGGCAAGCTCCGGGAAATCGGGATCATCCCCGACCTTCTCATCTGCCGCACGGAAGTGCCGCTGTCGGACGAAGTGCGGGGAAAGATCGCCCTCTTCTGCAGCGTTCCCCGCGAGGCGGTGATCGAGGAGAAGGACGTGGACTTCTCGATCTACCAGATTCCGCTCATGCTCTACGAGCAGAAGGTCGACGAGCTGATCGTGCGCCGCCTGGGGCTGGCCAGCCGCAAGCCGGATCTGACGCGCTGGAAGGAGATCGTGGAAACGCTCCGCCAGCCGGAGCGCGAGGTGACGATCGCGGTCGTGGGCAAGTACCTCGATCTCCATGACGCGTACAAATCGATCTGGGAGTCGCTCACGCACGCGGGGATCGCCAACCGCTGCCGGGTGCGGATCAAGAAGGTGTCCGCCGAGGAGGTGGAGCGTTCCGGCATGGCGCGGCACATGGAAGGGGTCTCGGGGATCCTCGTTCCGGGCGGTTTCGGCCACCGGGGGATCGAAGGAAAGATTGCGGCCGCCCGGTACGCGCGCGAGACGGGGATTCCCTACTACGGCCTGTGCCTCGGAATGCAGGTGGCCTGCATCGAGTTCGCGCGGAACGTGGCGGGCCTTTCGGGGGCCAACTCCACGGAATTCGACGAGAAGACGCCGCACCCGGTGATCCATCTCATGGAGCGCCAGCGGGCCGTCTCCGACAAGGGCGGCACCATGCGGCTGGGAAGCTATCCCTGCCGGATCGAGCCGGACACGATCGCGGCGGCCTGCTACCAGAAGGAGCTCATCTACGAGCGCCACCGCCACCGCTACGAGTTCAACAACGCCTACCGCGATCTCTTCCGGGAAAAGGGAATGCGGTTTTCCGGAATCTGGCCTGACGGGAATCTTGTGGAGATGATCGAGCTGGAGGGGCATCCCTGGTTCGTGGGCGTGCAGTTCCATCCGGAGTTCAAGTCCAAGCCCACGGCGCCCCATCCGCTTTTCCGGGGTTTCATCCGGGCGGCGCTGGACTATGCGCGGCCCCGGACCCAGCCCCAGGCGACGGTGAAGGTATGACGGAAGGCAAGAGAGTCGACGAGGACTGGAAGAAGCGCGCGCAGCTCGAGAAGGAGCAGGACGCGCTGAAGGTCGGCGACCGTCCTCCGGCGGCCGCGGCGGCGGGAGCGGCGCCCGCGGCGCCGGGACGCCCGGCGGCCCGGCCGAGCCCGCACTTCGCGGGGCTCGTGGAGTCGCTGGCCTCCCAGGCGCTCATGTTCATGGGAGCCGTGCGGGACCCGCTCACCGGGCAGGCGCATCAGGATCTCCACCAGGCGCAGGCCATGATCGACATGCTCCAGATGCTGGAGGAGAAGACCCGCGGGAACCTGGCCCGGGAGGAAGAAGAGATGCTCCGGCAGGTGCTCGACGAGGTGCGGATGCACTTCGTGCGGCTCTCCAGCCCGCCTCAGCCCCGCGGCCCCATGATGGGCAACCGGCCCCGGGCATGAGAAGACTGCTGGGGCTCTGGGCGGCGCTTTCGGCGCTGGCGTCCTGCGGAGGCGGATCGGCGGAGGCCGACCCGCCGATGCCCCCGCCCCCGAATTTTCCCGCTGGAATCACGGGCGCGATCCGCGGCCGCGTCCGGTTCGAGGGTCCCGTGCCGCCCCCGGGACGCGTGCCCATGGCCACAAATCCCGAGTGCGCGGCGCTCCACGACGGACCGGTGCTGGACGAGGCGATCGCGGTTCGGGACGGGCGCCTGAAGAACGTCTTCGTCCACGTCAAACAGGGGCTGGAAAAGTACGCCTTCCCCTGGCCCACCGAGCCGGTGGTCGTTTCCAACGCGCGGTGTCTCTACGTTCCGCGCGTCGCCGGCGCCCAGGTCCATCAGCCCGTCCGGTTCGTCAACGAGGATCCGGCGGCGCATAACATCCACGGCTTCGCGGCGCAGGGTCGCTTCAACTTCACGCTTTCCATGAAAGGGCTGGGGCAGACGCTGAAGTTCCGGCGTCCGGAGGTGATGATTCCGCTGAAATGCGATCTTCACCCCTGGATGATCGGCTACCTCGGCGTGGTTCCCCACCCGTTCCACCGGGTCACCGGCGAGGACGGCGCGTTCGAGCTTTCGGGCCTCCCCGAGGGCGAGTACGCCGTCGAGGCCTGGCACGAGAAGTGCGGGACGCAGACCCGGGGCGTACGGGTGACCCCCGGCGCGACCGCCGAAGTCGAGTTCGTCTTCCGGGCGCCCTAGGCTACTTGCCGGCCGTGGGGGTCCCCGGCGGAGGAGCCGGCGCGGCGGGCGCGGGCGTCCCCTGAGTGAACTCGGTGCCCACCTTCCCCGCCGCCTTGTTGACCACGTGGTACGAGATCGCGAATCCCACGGCGAAGACGACGACGAGCCAGGCGAGCGCCTCGCCCCAGCTCTTGGCCACCGGAAAGTGGGAACGACCGCCCATGCCGAAGAGCATGGGCACGCTGAGGTACGTGTTGATGCGGGAGAACTTTCCGGCCACGGCCACGAGCTGGTCGAAGTCGGAAGGTTTCGGGACCTGACCGGCGACGGCGGCGATGATGACCTTCTGGCGGGGCCAGATCACGAACCACACGTTGAACCACATGATCGTGCCCAGAAGGCCGCCGAAAAGGATCCAGATGTTGGACGGACCCGCCCCGCCCGGCTCGAAACTCAACCACCCGCCGAAGGGCGTCAGGCCCGCGGTGCCCCGGAGGATGAGTTCCTGATAAAAAATGTAGGCCAGCCCCGTCAGGAAGGTCAACATCGCGCCCCACCGGAACCACCAGATGGCGCGACCGCGGAAGTTGGGGACGACGACTTTCTTCTGATCGGCCGTCAGGGGCTTTTCGGCGTGAGCCTGCACGAAATTGAAGTAGTACAGATGCCCGATCCAGGCGATCCCGAAGAAGAAGTGCGCCCAGCGCAGAATCTGGAGAACGATCTGGTGGGCCATCTGGCCCCCCTGGCCCTCGAGACCCGGCACCGCGAGAGAATGGAAATCCATAGTCGGCCGTCCCTCCCTTAGGTGCGAACGTGAACGGGGCGAAGTCCCCGCGGACCTATTTCACCCCTTTTGGCGGAAAAGTCAAGGTTCGAGAACGGGAAACCCGGTTATTTCAGACGTTCCAGTTCGCTTCGAGCGCCTTGGTATTCGACGAAATCCTGGAGCCCCGTGGCGAGCACCCGCTCGAAATAGGCCTTCGCCGTCGGCACGTCCCCCGAAAGAAGCCTCAGGATGCCGGCATAGAAGAACGCTTCGCACTCCCGTTCGCGCCGGACCGGGTCCTCCGGCGACCGGGCCGCCCGGAAAAGTTCCGCCTCGGAGAGATCGCCGATCACAAAAAGAGCGAGCCGGGCGAACCAATCGTCGGCGTTTCGGGATCGGACATGGTCCCGCAGTTCGCCGGCGGCCTCCTCCCGCTCGCCCAGCCGGTATCTCAGGAGAGCGATCCACAGTCTCGGGTAATCCCGTTCATCAGGGCCGGCTCCGGCTCCGGCGGACGCGCAGGACGTCCGAAACGAATCCAGCGCCTCCGACCATCGCGCCCGCCAGGCCAGGATATATCCGCGGAACCGGAAGACCAGGGCGGAGCGGCTTCCTTCCCGCGCGGCGCGGGAGAGATGCTCCTCGGCGCGCTCGAAGTCCCGGCGCCGGAAATAGAGGGCTCCGAGATCCTCCCAGGCGGGCGTGAACTTCGGGTCGAGCTCGACGGCCCGCAGGAGGTCTCGTTCCCCCTCCTCTTCCCGTCCCAGGGTCCGAAGAACCCTTGATCGGTTGCAGAGAACGGTCGCGTCCGGATCGAGCTCGACGGCCCGGGTGTAATCCCGCAGCGCCTCGGGAAACTTCTTTCGGAAGTAGTGAAAAAGAAAACCGCGCCGGCTCCAGGTCCTGGCGTCCTCCGGATCGAGCGCCAGAGCGCGGTCGTAGTCGCGCTCGGCTTCGTCCAGACGGCCCAGATGCTGCAGGGCCCACCCGCGGCCCGAATAAGCGACCGCAAGGTTCGGATCGAGCTCCAATGCCCGGGCGAAGTCCGCGAGGCTCTCGGCGGCCCGCCCGAGGTCGATCAGAACGGCGCCCCGCTGGAGGAGGGCCGTCGCATCGGGCGAATGGGCGGCCAGCGCGGCTTCGAACGCCCGAACGGCCTCTTCCAGTTTTCCCTGATCGCGCAGCAGGAGGCCCCGGATGAGATGCGCTTCCGCGTCGCACTCGAGGAGCCGAAGCGCGCGTTCGCAGTCTTCCTGGGCCTCCCGATACTTGCGCTGGTATCGACGCGCCCGGGCGCGCAGGAGATAGGCCCGGGCATCCCACCCCGTCCGGTCGAGATACGCATCGAGCGCCCGCTCGGCGCCGGCGAAATCCCCTCCGGCGAACGCCGTCAGCCCTTCGAGGTAGGCCGCCGCATGTCCGGGAACCCCGGCGCGGCGGGCCGCCTCGAGATCCCTCAGCCCGGCCTGCCGGCGGGCGGCCTGGTCCGGGGTTTCCGGACGCATCTCGCGAATCCGCAGTCCGGCCCCGAAGTACGCGTAGAGGACTTCCGGCTCGCCGCGCCCGGCGCGATACTCCTCGAGCGCCTGTCGTCCCCGTTCCATGAGGGCCTCGGCGTGGTCGGGGTCGGCCGCCAGGGCCCGCTCCCAGCACTCGCGGGCGTCGCCGCCGAGAATCCGGCGGCACCGCCCCAGCCAGACCCAGGCGGCCGGGCGCCGCGGGTCGATCGCCAGGGCGGCCTCGAGGGCCCGAACGGCCTCGCGGCCGATCTCGTCGCGCCGCGGCGAGCCGGTGGCGACGGCCGACGTCAGTTCGTTGACCCGCGCGATGGCCTTCTCGAAGGCCGCGTGAAATCGGCGCGCGCGCAGAAGCGAAGGAACCGTCAGGACGCCCAGCCCGAACGCGAGCGCCAGAGCGGCGGCGGCGACCACGACCGCCTTGCGCTTGGCCAGCCTCTTGCGGACCCGGTAAACCACGCTGGCGCGTCGCGCCAGAATCGGTTCTCCCGTCAGCCACCGTTCGAGGTCTTCGGCCAGTTCGGCGGCGGTCGCGTACCGGCGCGCCGGATCCTTCTCCATGGCCTTGGCGCAGATGACGCCGAGTTCGCCCTCGAGGGGCGGCGGCTCCTCCTCCGCCGCCTTTCGCAGAAGCTCGAGGACGTTATCCGACTCGAAGGGCGGCCGCCCGCGGAGAAGCTCGTAGAGCGTGGCGCCGAGGGAGTAGACGTCGGCCCGCCCGTCGACCTTTTCCCCGCGCGCCTGCTCGGGCGCCATGTAGGCCGGGGTGCCCACCACCACGCCGGACGCGGACAGTTGCGAGGCGCCTTCCGTCGCTCGGGCCAGGCCGAAATCCATGACGTACACGTGAGGATCGGCGCCGGGACGCTCGACCGCCATGAGGTTATCGGGCTTGAGATCCCGATGGATGATGCCCTGCCCGTGCGCGTAATGCACGGCGCGGGCGGCGTCCCGCAGAAGCCGAGCCGCGCGCTTCGGGTCCAGCCCGGACACGTCGCGCAGGGTGACGCCGTCCACGAACTGCATGGCGATGTAATGCCGGTCGCGGTCCTGTCCCACGTCGTAGACGGCCGCGATGTGCGGATGGGAGAGCTTCCCGGCCAGCTGGGCTTCCCGGACGAATCTCTGGACTTCCTCGTCGTTACCTCCTTTGAGGAACTTGAGCGCGACCCAGCGCGCCAGTTCGAGGTCCCACGCCTTCCAGACCTCGCCCATGCCGCCCGCTCCCAGCTTGCGAACCCGCACGTATTTCCCGAAGCGCTGTCCCGGATCGGCCCCCGCGACCTCGGCCGGAAGCGCGTCGGCCGCCCTCTCGCGCGGCAGCGCGCGGGGGGTTTCGATCCGGACGGTCGGCTCGTATTGCGCGGGCGCGAGATAGCCGCGGCGGACGAGCATTTCCCCGAGCTTCGGAAGCGGCGCGATCCCCTCCTCGGCCAACCGGCGCAGCTCCGCGAGGCATTCCTCGACGTGCTCCCGGGTCAGCAAACCTTGCTCCACGAGGAGCCGCGCCAGGGCCAGTTCGGATTCGGTGATCGGGACCCGGCCGTCCTGCGCCATCCCGGCCAAGTATATCGCGAACCGTCCCGCAAGGACGGTCCTGGACGTGTGGTACCCCGGCCGCGATTCGAACGCGGGACCTGCGGTTTAGGAAACCGCCGCTCTATCCAGCTGAGCTACCGGGGCGTGCGTTTTAACGCAGATTATCTTTTTCTGTACTAATTTGTCCTAAATCAGGTATCATCCCGACCCAAGGATTGGAGATCTCGGCCATGCCGGAACAAGGCAACGTCATGCGGATCAGGATACGGCGCGGCCTCCATGTGGTCAAGCGGGGGGCCGTCTGGTACGTCGAGGAATGCCGGAACGGGCACCAAACCCGTCGCTCCCTGGGAACGACCGATCAGGCCGAAGCCGTCCGGCGCGCGGCCGCCGGGGACCTCCCCGCCCCCCCGGCGCCCGGGGCACCCCGGCGAGCGCCCCATTCCCCTCCTCTCGAGGAAGCGCTTGCCGAGTACGAGGGATGGTACGCGCGCAACCGCCGGCCTTCGGGCGCCCGGCGGGTCTTCCCGACCCTCCACGCCTTCGTCCGCGCCGTGGGAGCGGAGAAGGACCTCCGAGAGGTAACGAGGGACCATGTACAGGCCTTCGTCTCAGCCCGCGCGGCCGACGTCTCGGCCATCACGACGGCCAACGACTTCGCCCGCGTCCGGGCGTTCCTGCGCTGGGCGGCGGCGCGGTACGACATCCCCTCCCTCTGGAACGCCTGCCGCGGAATCGAGCGTCCACGCTGCGACCAGCCCACGAAGGAAGCTCCCCCCGCCGAGAAGGTACGCGCGGTGCTGCGCCGCCTGGCGGAGTCGGGCCACCCCTGGATCGCCGATTACTGCCGGGTCCTGGCGGAAACCGGGCTCCGGCCGGCGGAGCTCCTCGGAGTCCGCGGCGTTGACCTGAAGGGCGACCTCCTGGCGGTCGTGCCCTGGGAAGAACGGGAGCTCAAATCCAAATGGTCCCGCCGGACGATCAAGCTCAATCCCGCCGCCGCCTCCATTCTCCGGGAGCGCGTTTCCCGGATGGCCGACAAGACCCGACCGATCTTCATGAATCCCGAAGGGCAGGTCTACCGTGTCGCCAGCGTCTACCACCTCTTTCGGGACGTCCTGGCGGGAGGCAAGAGAGCGCACGTTCCCCGGGAGCTCAGGATGAGCCTGTATGACTTCCGCCACTTCTTTTGCTCCGAGCACGCCGCGCCCGGCCCCCTGCACATGGACCT
>DATLZA010000030.1 GCA_035574235.1 Planctomycetota bacterium
CCAAGGGCTGCGCCGGGGACCGATCGCCTCGTGGTAGAGGTGGGCCAGGCGAACCAGACGCCGCATGACCCGGCAATCCAGGTACGAAAGAGCGATCAGGTGCTCCCCGAGGGGGTGGTAACGATGTCCCTGATCAGTCCAGCGGATCAGGCGAGGCGCCGGAGCTTGTTCACGCGCCCGAACTTGTTCCAGTCCTCGCAGTACAGATTGCCCTGCGAGTCCCAGCAGGCTCCATGCGGGGCGGTGAACTCGCCGTCCTTCCAGTCCTTGGGCTCCACGCCGAAGTTGCCTCGGAATTTGGGATTCGAGTTCTCCCCGACGTGCACGACCACCTTGTTGTTCTTGTCCAGGATGGTGCACCCCCCTCGAAGGTTCGGCACCAGAATATCCCCGCCCCGGATGTACGCCTTGCAGGGAGCCGGAAGCCCCTTGGCGATCACGTCCACAAAGGCGCCCTCGAGCGTGTACCGGACCAGGCGGCCGTTGCCCCGGTCCACGGCCAGGACGAGCGGACGCTCGCCGCGCCCGTCGATCCACACGCCGTGCACGTTGTTGAGCGGACCTCCGTCGGTCTTGTCTCCGTTCCACGACTGAAGGTACTTGCCTTCCTTGTCGAAGCGGTGGATGTGGTTGTTCGGACGCCCGTAGCCGGCCGCGACGTAGATGTCCCCGTTGGGCGCCACCGCGACCATCGTGGGCTGATAGTCCCCTTCGCCCTTGTAAATCCCCGCCGCCTCGGGCCACGGAAGCGTCAACACCACCTCCCCGTCCAGCGTGGCCTTATACACGCGGTGGCGGCCCGTATGGGCGACGTAGACGAACTCGCGATCCCCTTCCTTGACGATCGCCATCCCGTGCGCGGAGCCGCCGGCGATCTCCTTGCCCCAGGACTTCACGAACGTTCCGTCCGGGTCGAAGACCATCACCGCGTCCGCGTTGTCCGTGTTCACGTAGACGCGGTCCTTCGAGTCCACCTGCACGCACCCGTGCGTGGGCGAAAACGTCTTGCCCTCGGGGAGTTTCGCCCAGCCCCGCACCCACTCGTACCGATGCTCGCCGTCGCCCAGAACGATCCGATCCTGGCCGGCCGCCTCCGCCCACACGCGCTCGGGAAGCGCCGCCGCGGCCACACCCGCCAGGCCGAAGATCCTCATGACCTCGCGGCGCGAAAATTCCCTCTTCATGGCCTCGTTCCTCCCCTGATTCCGAAATCCCCGAACGACCGCACCAGTGTAGGACTCGCGCGGCCGGACTCCAGAAGAATTCGATTCCCCGGGCCCCCTCCGGTCTAATGTTCATGTCCGTGATCGGGATTGCGGATATGGGCCAGACGCTCCGCGGCCAGGTCGGCCCAGGGCGAATCGGGAAATCGGCGGCGCAGCTCCTCCAGATGCGCCACCGCGCGGGCGTCCTCGCCGGCCTCGTGCCGGGACCACCCCGCCACCAGGAGCAGACGGTCCGCCTCCGCGCCGGCCGGATGGGCCGCCAGCGCCTCCTCGGCCCGGCGGGCCGCCTCCGCGGGGCGGCGCTCCAGCGACAAGACCAGCGCCTCCGTCAGAAGCGCCCGATCCTCGCGGCCGCCCTTCCCCTGCGGATCCCGCCGCCGGTACTCCGCCAGATGCTCCCGCGCCTCGACGTTCCGGCCCCGCTGCGCCGCCAGACGGGCCAGCCGCTCATGGGCCGCCGCCTCCTCGCCCGCCGCGAGCTCCAGGACTTTCCGAAAACACGCCTCCGCCCGCCGCGCGCTGCCGAGCGCCTCGTAGGCTTCCCCGAGCGCCAGCCGCGGCCCCGGCTCCGCCGGACGGCGCGCGGCGTCCTCCCGCGCCGCCCGCAGCCGCGGATAGCCTTCCTCCGTCCGGCGCAGGAACCGGAGCAAGGCCTCCGCCTCCGCAAAACCCGGAAGAACCCCCACCACGTCCCCCTCGGCGTCGAAGACGCAGGTCGCCAATCCCCCCGCCGTTCCCACCGCCTCACGAAACAGCTCCGGGCGGGCCTCGACCTCCACGTTCACGCACACGAACCGCTCGGCCGCCCGGCGCGCGACGCGCGGATCGCGAAACGTCCGCTCGCTCATCGCCGCCGCCAGGGGACGCCCTTCCGCCCGGAAATGGACGAGAACCAGGCGCCCCGACGCCCGCGCCTCGGCGAGGGCGGCCTCGTAATCGTGCCGCCAGGAGATCCCCTCCTGGCCGATCGCTCCCGCCAGGATCACTCCGAAAGCGATTCCAGCCACGGCGAAATCAACCCCACGCCGAAAATCCGCTCGACCAGGAACGTCAGTCCCAGCACCAGAATCGCCGACGAGCCCGCGACGAGCAATCTGCGGTGGCGCCGGTCGTCCCCGCCCCGCGCCCACTGAAGAAGCGGGAACGCCACCAGCAGAATCGCGATCTGCCCGAGCTCCACCCCCACGTTGAACGCCACCACCGGAAGGACGATCCCGGAGACGTCCTGCAAATGATCCCGCAGGACGCTCGAAAATCCCAGGCCGTGCACGAGCCCGAAGGCGAACGTCAGGAGCCAGCGGTGCCGGGCCTCCCGGATCACGAAGTTCTCCGCCGCCACGTACGCCACCGAAGCCGCAATGAGCGCCTCCGTCACCCGCGGCTCCACGCGCAGGACCTCGAAGGCCGCCAGAAGCAAGGTCACGCTGTGGGCCACCGTGAACGAGGTGACGATCTTGACCATCTCCCCCGCCCGCCGCGCGGCCAGCAGCAGCGCCAGAAGGAAGGCGATGTGATCATATCCGATGAAGATGTGCTTCATCCCCCACAGCACGAAGTCCCCGGCCACGAGCCAGAAGGGCGGATCGAGCCGCAGGTACGTGAACTCCAGCTCGGCGGGACCCACGCGGACGTAATCGCGCGCTCGGTCGCCCCAGACGACGGTCACCAGCGCTCGGTGCGAGGAGGTCACCGTGGCGAAGAACGCGAAACTCGCCTTGGCGCGGCGCACGCCGGCCGGCGCCCGGAAGACGAATTCCTGCCGGATCCGGGCGATATAGGGCTCTCCGGTGGCCAGAAACGGCTCATAGACGGGCGAAAGTTCCCCCGCTTCGGGCTCGACGCGAACCCCGTCGATCTCGAGCGCGATGCAGGACTTGAGGTAGCGGACGATCTCCGGCTCGACCTCCCGCAGATGCTCCTCGGAAAGATCCAGCGGCGCCGCCGGAAACTTCACGCCCACGCGCTCGAGGGCCGGAATCCCCACGTCCACCCGCCAGACCACGCGACCGTCGAGCACCTGAATCCGGGACGTGCTCACCTTTTCGTCGTGGACGGCCGCGAGGGCCGCCAGCAGAACCGCCGTCAGCGTCATCGCTCTTTATACGTGGAACGTCGCGGACCTTCGGCGTACTATAGCTGAATTCCCTGGGCGGCCGAACCCTTTCGATCCAAGGGGGGCCCGCACCGGCGTCCGGGTAAGGAGAAAAACATGCTGGCACATGCACCCAAGCGCATCGCGGGCGCGTTCGCCGCCGTCGCCGCCGGGCTCAGCCTCCTGGCGATCGCCGCGGCCCGCGCCGAATCCCCGTCGTCCCGGGAACAGGCCAAGGTCGCCGCCGACATGGCCCGCGCGGCACAGGACTTCCTGGCGGCGCTTTCGCCCGAGCAGAAGGCCAAGGCGGCTTTCGAGTTCAAGGACGCCGAGCGCTTCAACTGGCACTTCATCCCGCGCGAGCGAAAGGGACTCCCCCTCAAGGAAATGAACCCCGAACAGCGCAAGCGGGCGCAGGCGCTCCTCGAGACCGGTCTCAGCCGGGCCGGCGTCGAGAAGGCTCTCGTCATCATGAGCCTGGAACAGATCCTGCGGGAGATCGAGGGGCGGCCGATCCGCGATCCGGAACTCTACTATGTGTCCCTCTTCGGCGCCCCCGAAGCGCGCAAGACCTGGGGCTGGCGCATCGAGGGACACCATCTGTCGCTCAATTTCACGATCGTGGAAGGCCGCACGATCGCCGCGGCGCCCTCCTTCTTCGGCGCCAACCCGGCCGAGGTCAAAAGCGGCCCGCGTCAGGGCCTGCGGGCCCTCGCCGTCGAGGAGGATCTGGCGCGGCGGCTGGCCAAGTCCCTGACGCCGGAGCAGCGCGCGCTCGGCCTCGTCGCCGCGGAGGCGCCCAAGGACATCCTCCTTGTCCCGAAAGAGAAGGTGCGCCTGCTGGAGCCCGCGGGAATTCCGCTGCCGAAGCTCGAGCCGGCCCAGGCCAAGCTCCTGAAGGACCTTGTGCGCGGCTACGCCGAGCGCCTGAGGAGCGAGCTGTCGGAACGCGACCTCTCCCGCATCGAGCAGGCGGGATGGGACCGCGTCCACTTCGCCTGGGCGGGCGGCCTCGAGCCCGGCCATGGCCATTACTACCGCGTGCAGGGACCGACCTTCGTCCTCGAGTACGACAACACCCAGAACAACGCCAATCACATCCACACCGTCTGGCACGATCTCACGGAGAACTTCGGCGGCGACCCGCTGCGCGAGCACTACGAGAAGGAGCACAAGTAGAATGGCCGCCGTCCTTTGGGCCGTCCTCCTGACGGCCGCGGCGCAGGCGGAGACCCCCGTCTCCGCCCCGCTCCCTCCGGGCGTGGATCCCTCCGGCCCCTGGAAACTCGTGCGGGTCCGGGACGGCGCGGAAGTGCCCGTGCAGATCGACCGTTCAGACGCGCCCCGCGCGGTCTGGATTCACCGCGGCGCGGCCGGCGCGAATGAGGAATACCGTCTCCACCCCGGAAAGCCGTCCCCCTTTCCCGCCGTGGAAGCGGCGGACGCCGACGGAAAACACGTCGTGGTGAGCTTCCGGGGACGGAACATCTTCCGCTACACCTTCGCGCCCGTCGAGCCGCCGTCCGGCGTGGACCCGGTCTTCACCCGCAGCGGCTATCTCCACCCGATCTGGACGCCCGACGGCCGGGTTCTCTCGAACGACTTCCCCGCCAAGCATCTCCATCACCACGGAATCTGGTTCGCCTGGACGAGCGCGGAATTCGAAGGGCGCAAGTCCGACTTCTGGAATTCCAAGGAACGCCAGGGGCGAATCGAAGCGGTAAAGATCGAGGAGACGTTTTCCGGCCCCGTCTTCGGCGGATTCCGCGCCCGTCACCGCTGGCTGAACCTGAACTCCCCCGGCGGGCCCAAGCCGGCGCTCGAGGAGGTGTGGGAGGTGCGCGCGTACGCGGTCGAAGGCGTTTTCGTTTTCGACCTCGTCTCCACGCAGACGTGCGCCTCGGAGGCGCCGCTCCGGATCCGCAAGTACCATTACGGCGGGCTCGGGTTCCGCGGATCCGGAGAATGGGAAGGAAAGGACGGGTGCGCCTTCCGCACGAGCGAAGGCCGCGGGCGTCAGGACGGGCACGCGACGACGGCCCGGTGGTGCGTGATGAGCGGAACCCTCGGGGGGCGCCCCGCCTCGATCGCCTTCCTGGGTCATCCCGCGAACTTCCGGTTCCCTCAGGGCATGAGGATCCACCCCGACGAGCCCTTCTTCAACTGGTGCCCCGCGCAGGGCGGGGATTTCTCCATCGAGCCGGGGGCGCCGTACGTTTCGCGATATCGGTTCGTGGTGTCGGACGCGGTTCTCCCGGACGCGGCGGCGGAGGCGTTCTGGAAAGGATATGCGGCGCCTTCCGTGACGCTTTCGGCGCCGCGCTGACGCCCGGGGCTGTTGACCTCCGCGAGGGCCGGACGCTACCATAGCCGTGCGATGGCCCTCGAAGCCCTGTCGCGCTACCTCGAGCAGGCCGCCGATCACCTGGGGTGGAAGCAGATCGTCCGGCACGCGTGGGGTCCCGCCACGCGCCTCAACGGCCATCCCGAGACGATTCCGGACTACCACCGGACGCTCACGGTCGATGACCTCCTGGGGATGTACCGGACGATGGTTCTTTCCCGGCGCATCGACGACCGCGAATTGATGCTTCAGCGCCAGGGGCAGGCGTGGTTCTCGGCCTCGACGGCCGGCAAGGAGGCGGCGCTGGCCGCGGCGGGAAAGGTTCTGCGGCCCACGGATCCCGTGTGGGGCTACTACCGGGACCGGACGCTCGTGCTCATGAGGGGTTTCACCGCCCGGGACATGCTTCTCCAGGCGGTGGCCGCGGCGGCGGACCCCTCCTCGGGGGGGCGCCAGATGCCCGAACACTGGGGCAGTCCCGAACGCGCGGTCATCATCTACGCGAGCCCCGTGGGGATCCAGTGCATCCCCTCGGCGGGACTGGCCGAGGCGATCGCCGCGACCCCGCACCTGCTCGGAAACGGCCGCTTCCCCGGCGACGCGGTGGTGTATACGGCGCTCGGGGACGGAACGACGGCGGAGGGGGAGTTTTACGAAGCCTTGCGCGCGGCCATCAACGCGCGCGCGCCGCTTCTGGTCCACCTCATGGACGACGGGTACGGCATCTCGGTGCCCGTTTCGGAACAGGTCCCGGGAGGCGACATCCTGGCGCTCTTCCGCGGGTGGCCGAACCTCGCGGTGATCGAAAACGACGGAACGGACGTGCGGGCGTCCTACGACGCGTTCCGGCGCGCGGCCGCCATGTGCCGCTCGGGCGCCGGACCTGTCCTTCTGCGCTCGAAAGTCCTGCGGCTCTACAGCCATTCCTCCACCGACGACATGAAGAAGTACCGGCCCCGGGAGGAAATCGCCATCGAGCTGGAGGAGCGCGATCCGATCCTCAAGTTCGCCCGGGAGCTCGTGGAGTACGGAATCGCGTCCCCCGGAGAGCTTCGCGAGATCAACCGCGAGGTGGAGGCGGAGGTGCTTCGCGCCGTGGACGAGGTCCTCAAGCTTCCGAAGACGGACGTCAGCCGTCTCCTTTCCAACGTCTATGCGTACGATCCGCCGGCGGCGCAGGCGGCCTACGCCTCGGCCGTGCGCGGCCGCCGGGCCGAGAAGGCGGGCGCCACGCTCGTCATGGCCGACGCCATCAACGCCTGCCTGGCCGAGCTCATGGAGCTGCTGCCCCCGGTGGTCATGTGGGGCGAGGATATCGCGGATCTTTCCCGCGAGGATTTCCATCGCCACCCCCATCTCGAGGGCAAGGGGGGCGTCTTCGGCGTCACTAAGGGGCTCCAGCGCCGTTTCGGTCCCGACCGCGTCATGAACTCCCCCATCGCCGAGGCGTCGATCGTCGGCCGCGCGTGCGGCTGGGCGCTCCAGGGCTTCCTTCCGATCGTGGAAATCCAGTTCCGCGACTACCTCAACCCGGCCTGGCAGCAGCTCATCGATCAGGTCGGCACGCTCCACTGGCGATCCAACGGACGATTCGCCTGCCCCATGATCATTCGGATGGCGTACGGAGGCTATCTCGGGGGAGCCGGAGCGCTCTGGCACAGCGAGTCCGCCAACGGCCCGCTCCTGCACCATCCGGGGCTGCGGCTCTGCGTGCCTTCGAACCCCGAAGATGCCGTGGGGCTCCTGCGCGCGGCGGCCTTCTGCGGGGATCCCGTGCTCTACGCGGAACCCAAGGCGCGCTACCGGTACCGCGACGAGTTCATGGAGCGCCGGTATCCGGACTTCGACTTCGTCCTCTGGCCGGGCGCTTCCCGCCGCTACGGCGACGGGCGCGACCTGGCGATCGTCACCTACGGCACGACGGCGAGTCTCTGCTTCCGCGCGCTCCGGATGCTGGAGGCGGACGGCATTCGCGCGCGGATGATCGACCTCTGCTGGCTGAACCCGCTGGATAGCGAGGGGATCCGGGCGGCGGCGGACGACTGCGGGCTGGTGCTTGTCGTGGACGAGGACCGGCGCACGTGCGGCGCCGGCGCGGCGATCGCGGACGTAATCTACCGGGACCGCGAGCTGCGGCGGCGCGTGGACGTGGAGCGGCTCGCCGCCAAGGACTGCCGGGTCTCGTACGGACCCGTGGGCGAACGGGCCGTGCTTCCGCAGCTCGAGGAAATCGTCCGGACCGCGCGGGACCTCGTCAAGGCGGGGCGGCGCTAGGGCTCACTCCAGGATCTCGAAATCGTCCAACAGGATCCGCGCCCCCTCCGTCGCGTCGTCGAAATAAAGGATAAGATTGTCCGGAACCTCGCCATCGAGGGCCGGCCCGGTACGCATGTAGTGTCCGCGGGCTTCGGCCGCCGGAACTTCGACCAGATTCCATTCCCCCGGCCGCAGACCCCGGATGTGATGCCAATGATTGAGGCCCCGGCGGGCCGACCAGAAGGTCATTTCAATCGCTTCCGTCGCGCAGAAGGGTTTCAACCAGAAGCGCACCCGCGCGCGATCCGTGACGGGTCCGGAAAAGGGACGTTCGAGAACGACTCCTTCCCGGGAAACCTCGAGCGCCTTGGAGCCGTTCCGGCCGCCTTCCACCCACCGGCCGCGCACGAACCGCCCGGTCCCCTGATCGAAGTTTTCCCGGAAGGCCACCCGCGGCATCGTCTCCCGCGGCGGCAGCGCGGAAACGAGGACTCCCGGCGCGGCCTTGCGAAGGTCCGCCGTGGTCGTGATCCGAATTCTCAGCGCGAAGGGGCCGCCGGCCGTCGCCACCTTGACGAGCAGCAGATTCGGACCCGGCCGGAGCCGCACGCTGTATGTCTCCGGATCCCGATCCAGCCCGAACCCGCCGGGCCGGTTGCCGGTAACTTTGTGCTGGAAATAGAGCCGATAGCCCTGATCCGCGTTGACCCTGAATTTCACCGCCCGCTCGCCGTCGGCGTGAATCCAGCAGGCTGCATACGCAATGGCGGGGGCTTTCCGAGCGCGAATCTCTTCGAAGCCCGGCAGCTCGTGGAAGAGAACATCCCCGGAGGGCGCCTCGACGGGCGTCCACCGCAGGCGCGTTCCTTCCCGCGAGACGACTTCCCCTCCAACCGTGGGAACGTGCTCGACTTCGCCTTTGAGAAGATCGTGATCGTAGAGTCCCTGAGGGTCCGCCCGGTTCCCGAACGGTCCCAGGACGAGCCATTGCGTCACCAGGCCCGTGGGTTCGAGCGGACGGCCGGGGACGTCCGAGCGCGTCAGGCGGAGGGTCAGTTTGGGACGCTCCTGGGGATTCCGACCCTCCCGCGACACGACATCGATCCCGTCCGAGGCCTCCGGGTCGGCGATGATGAATCCGAAATTCGACGACGGATCCTCGATCCATGAACGCAAGACCTCAATTCCGGCCGCATTGAGAACCACTTCGACGGGGCCCCGCTTGCCCGACGACACCCTTCCGACCTCCGTGGGATTCCGATCGGAAGCGCCCCGGGCTCCGGGAACCTCCCAGGGCCGCCCCGAAGCGGCGTGATTCCAGGTGACTTCGGATTCCTCCCAGGGACGCCGTACCGCGTAGATCGGATAAGGCTTTCCCTTTCCGCCGTCGAGCAGCGTAAACGTCAGGGTCGCGGCCTGCGGGACCAGCCCCCTGGGAATCGCCGAGAGATCCCAGCGAACGAGCAGGTACGCATCTTTCCCGCTCCCTCCGGGTTCGTCGCCGTCGATCTCGATTTTGGAAGATGTCCCTCGACGCTTGTCGGGGGCGTCTTCGACGATCCCGGCGTCCCGTGTGCCCGCATAGGCCGCTGTCGGAGACACCCCGTCCTGAAATTCCCAGAGGTCCGGAGACGCCGGCGCTTCCCGGACGGCGGGGGGCGGCGACGCCGGCGGCGAAGGCGGAGGCGGAGCGGCGGGAGGCGGGGATTTCGCCTCCGGCGGTCGGGACACGGCGGAGGAAGGCGAAGGCGGCGTCTCCTCGCGAAGCCGCTCGGCCTCGTCGATCAGCCGATCGACTTCCGCCCGGCGTGCCCCGGCGACGGGCCTCACGGCCCGCAGCAGCGAAAGCACGTCCGCCTTCCGCTCGACGGCGCGAGGATGGGTCAGGATGCTCCGCGCGTCCGCAAGCGCCCGGGCCACCTGCTGGTCGCGTTCCTTCTCGCGCCTCTGCTCGAGCAGGCGGATTTCGAGGTCCCGCAGGCGGGGCTCGTATGCCGTACCCCGGACCTGTTCCCGGATCTCTTCGCAGCGCGCCAGGGCTCGGGCCTCGTCCGCCCCGCCGGCCGCCAGAGCTTCAAGCTCCTCCACGGCGCGCCGCGCCGTTCCCGCGCGATCCTCGCCCCCGGGTCGCGCCGACGGGGGCGCCGGCCGGCCGGCGGGAGGAGCGCTTGGGGCCGCCGGCGTCGCCGCGCCGGTAGCTCCGTCGTTCGAGGATCTCAAGGCGAACGCCGCCAGGATCATGCCGGCCGCCGCCGCGGCGCCGATTCCCAGATGGACGTTCCGGCGCGACGCCGCCCGCAAGGATCCGCGCCGCCGCGTCGTCGAAGGGACCAGCACGGGCAGGCGCGCCGTGGAGATCCGTTGCGGGGGCGGGGTTACGCTCGGCAAGGAAGACGGCGTGGGCCTTTTCGGAGAGCGCTCGACCGAGCGGCAGTCGCCGCAGAAGGGGCGGTTCTCGACAAGAATCGCTTTCCCGCGGTCAAAGTCGTCGTGCTGCAGACGCTTGCCGCAGTCGGCGCAATAAACGATCTCTTTGCCCATCCCCGGTCGCCGGACGTTCCGGGGAAATTATAACATATTCCATGCATTACGGGGCGGACCGTGAAGGTTACGGGGTGCCGCGGCCGGCGGGCGAGGGGGCGGAAGGGGCGCGGCTCTGCTCGTCCAGCCGGCGCATCGCCTCCATAAGGAGGCTCATCGTGGGCTGCCGGACGGTCGTCTGATCGGTTCCCGTGCCGCCGGCGAAGGCGAACACGGCCTTTCTCCACGTCGCCATTTCGTAGAAGGCGTCCTCTCCCAGGAGCGACTCCGTCCAGGCGTGCCGGATCTCCCCTTCGACGAAGCAGACTCCCCCGGACCGCACGCCTGCGCTCAAGGTCAGGGTCCCCGTCTTCCGGCTGAGATTGAGGAGTTGCACGACATCCGAGAACGACATCGATTGAAGGCTTCCCGAGAAGTCCGTGTTGGAAATGATCCGGGTCGAGGGCGCGGTGGTCTTGGCCTTCTCGGCCAGGAGCGTGCCCAGGACGTCCCCCACGCGCGGGTGATGCCGCACGAGTTCCGCCAGCATGGGCCGCGGAAGGGCCGCCACCTCCACCTCGGTGCGGGCCCGCACGCTCACCGTGGAGGGAACTTCCATGAGAAACGCCACTTCCGCGAAGCATTCCCCTTCCCCGCATATTTTCGGACCGCGGGGCCGCGCCGGATCCTTGACCTCCACGGTGCCGGCCAGCACGACGTAAAACGCGTCCACCGGACTTCCCTCATCCAGCAGCGCCGCTCCCGCCGGGACCCGATGGCGCTCCGCGAGCCGCAGGAACTCGTCGATCGCCTCCGAAGGAAGCCGCAGAAGGAAGGGAAGCTCCACCACCGCTTCGGCCGTCGAGACGATGGCCTTCAGGACGTCCGAAGCCTCACGATCCTTGCGGGCTTCGACGGAGACGCCGATGTCGCGGACCTTCTTGCGGAAGTCGTCGTCCGTGAAGGGACGCTCGATGAATTCGCATTTGCGGATCCGGCGGGCTTCCTCCATTCGCGACCGGGGACCGCCGTTGATGCAGAAAAGCACCGGAGCCTCGACCGCCACCCCCGACGCGGTCAGGTGGCGGAGAAAAGCCGGGCCGTCCAGCCC
Organism: Planctomycetota bacterium; assembly: GCA_035574235.1. Taxonomy (NCBI): domain Bacteria; kingdom Pseudomonadati; phylum Planctomycetota; species Planctomycetota bacterium. The sequence goes on from DATLZA010000030.1 coordinate 11,550, forward strand.
GGAAAGTTCCCAGTCCGCCACGATGAAATCGATCTCCGGGCGGACTTCCGCCAGCGTCCGCGCCGCCTCGGCTCCGTCGGCGGCCTCGAACACTTCCACGCCGCCGCCTCCCATCCCTTCGAGGATGCCCCGCAGGAGCTTCCTCATGGCCCGGGAGTCGTCGGCGATCAGGACCCGCATCATCCCTCCTCTGGACCCTTCCCCTCCGGATCGCCTTTAAGTATACCCTACCCATTGAAAATACGCAACCGGCGGCGGCGAAGAGGCTTACGCGGAGGCCAGGGGGCGCGCCTCCAGCGGCACCGACGCGGCAAACTCGCCGTTGAGGTAGAGCTGAAAATGGTAGAGCCCCGGCCGCTCCAGCCGCAGTCCGTGCGCCACCACGCCGAAATCCACCGCCCGCGTCCGCTCGGTCACGTCCACCCGAATCCCCTCGATCGACGCCACGCACCGGTCGTCCGAGTCCCGGAACTCGATCCGCACCGCGTACGCCCCCTGCGCGTCCGTCAGGCGCACGTACACCGCGAGACTCGGGTGAACGCACGGAAAAGCCGGCGCCAGGAGCCGGTCGAAGACGCCGATGACGGACCACTTTCCCGTCGCGCGGTCCTGGATCACCGCGTCGGCGACGAGAAAGGACTGAACGACGGGCGGGCGCGCCACGCCCCGATTATATCGCGCCGCCCTCCCCCGCGGGTATAATGGCCCCGGTCCGGCATGAAAGCGGTCCGCGTTCATCAGCCCGGAGGTCCGGAGGCGATCCGCTACGAGGACGTTCCGGATCCCGTCCCCGGCCCCGGAGAGGTTCTCCTCGAGGTACGCGCCGCCTCGGTCAACCATCTGGACGTCTGGGTGCGGAAGGGACTCCCCGGGGTGCGCTACCCGCGGATCCTCGGGTGCGACGCCGCCGGCGTGGTGGCCGGCACCGGCCGCAGGGTCCTGCTCAACCCGGCCACGAGCTGCGGCTCCTGCGAGTTCTGCGCCTCGGGCGAAAAGCCCCTCTGCGTCCGGTACGCCCTCTGGGGCGAGCATCGCGACGGAACCCAGTGCGGGCTGGTCGCCGTCCCGGAAGGCAACCTCATTCCCCTTCCCGACGCGCTCTCCTTCGAGGAAGCGGCGGCCGCGCCGCTCGTTTTCCTGACCGCCTGGCGGATGCTCTTCACGAAGGGGCGCCTGCGGCCCGGCGAGGATGTCCTCATCTGGGGGGCCGGGGCCGGCGTGGGAACCGCCTGCGTTCAGTTCGCCAAGCTCGCCGGCGCGCGCGTCCTGGCGGCCGCCTCCACGGAGGAGAAATGCGAGCGTCTCCGCGGCCTGGGCGCCGACGTCGTCCTCCATTCCCGCTCGGAGGACGTCGTCGCGCGGGTCAAGGAACTGACCGGCAAGCGCGGCGTGGACCTCGTCGTGGACTATGTCGGCAAGGAAACGTGGACCCGGAGCCTCCAGTGCCTCCGGCGCGGAGGACGGCTCGTCACGTGCGGCGCGACGTCCGGACACGATCCGGCGGAGGACCTGCGGCACGTCTTCTACCGGCAGCTCGAGATCCGGGGTTCCACGATGGGCAACGACAAGGAGCTGGCCGAAGCGCTCCGACTGCTCTTCGCCGGCCGCGTGCGGCCGGTCATCGACCGCGTCTATCCCCTCCGGGACGCGGCTGAAGCGCATCGCCGTCTGGAATCGCGCGCGTCGTTTGGTAAACTGGTTCTGGTGCCATGAGGCCCGATCCCCGGGAATTCGAGAAGTTCAAGGACGAAGCCGTCCGCGCGCGGGAGCTCGACGAAGCCCTGGCGCGGCTGCGGACGTCCCTCTTCGTGGCGGCCCTGGGCCCGGCGGCCATCGGCGCGGCCTGGGCCCTGGAGGCGCTCCCTTTCGGCCGGCGCGAGATCGCCTGGGGCGTCCTGGCCACGGTCCCCCTGGCGGGACTCCTTTTCGTCATCAATTACTTCCGGCTTCCCGCCGAAGGCAAGGTCTCCCGCACCGCCCTGTCGATCCTTTTGTTGACCGCCGCCGCGGCCGCCGGAACCCTGATTCTCGCGGGACGCTTTTCGATCTTCCCGTCCTGAAGATCGTCGTACAATATTGAAAGGAGGCTTCGAGAGGGGAAACGAGGTGGATGGCCATGATCCACATGGAGCCCAACGTCGTCCTGAAGTACTTCGACCCGCTGGACACGTTCGTCAAGATCCGGCATTTCACGCCCGATGAAGTCGCCGCGCTCCTGAAAACCGCGCGCCTCACCGACCGGCGCAGCTACGTGGGCCTGATCGTCAACGCGTGCGTCCTGAACCTGACGCCCCGCCTTCTCGAGCACGAGGAGGCCCTCTACGACCTGTGCGTCGACGTCAACCCCTCCCTGGAAATTCACAAGGTCGCCATCGCCGCGGTCGAAGGGCCCAGCCACATCCACCTCCTCGAGCAGGCCCCCGCCCTCCCGGCGCGGGACTACCGGCAGCTCCGGGACATGGAGGAGGCCCTCCGGCGCCGCGTCGTGGGTCAGGACGCCGCCGTCGCCACCGTCTCCCGCGCCGTGCGCAAGGCGATGACGGGCCTGCGCGACCCTTCCCGGCCCATCGCCACCTTCTTCTTCGTGGGCCAGACCGGCGTCGGCAAGACCGAACTGGCCAAGGCGCTCACCGTCTACCTTTTCCGGGACGCCTCGCGCATGGTCCGCGTGGACGGCTCCGAATACGCCCTCCCCCACGAGTATGCCAAGCTCATCGGCGCCCCGCCGGGGTACATCGGACACGATCAGGGCGGCCTCCTCTCCGAAGCGGCCCGCCAGCCGGGCCCCTTCACGCTGCTCTTCGACGAGATCGAGAAGACCGACCCCAAGGTCCACAACCTGCTCCTGCAGATCATGGACGAGGGCTTCGTCACCGACAACAAGGGTTCCCGCATTCCCTTCGGAGACGCGATCATCGTGCTGACCTCGAACGTCGGGGCCGAGGAGGCCGAGTCGCTGCGCCATCGCATCGGCTTCGGCCCCCCTCGAGCGGACGGCGCCGCGCTGGCCGAGGAATTCCTCCGCGCCGTCAAGGCGAGCTTCCGGCCGGAATTCCTCAACCGCCTGACGGAGGTCGTCCTTTTCAATCCCATCGGCCTGCCCGAGTGCGAGCGGATCGCGGAGATCTTCCTGGCCGAAGTCCAGAAGCACGCCGCCCGCGTGCCGCTGACGGTCCGGTTCGAGCGCGAGGTCCCCCGCTTCCTGGCGGAAAAGAGCTACCGTCCCGAGTACGGCGCCCGCGAAGTCCGCCGCACCGTCGAGCGGGAGGTCGAGGGAGCGCTGTCCGACATGCTCATCTCGGGGTCCCTGTCCGAAGGCGATTCGGTCACCGTCCGCGTCCGCCGCGACCGGCTGCATTTCCACCGGAACTGAGCGCGCGATCCGTCTCCGGACCCCCGGATTGTCCTTGACGTTTGATCCTTCCGGAACATAATAAGTGTTCGGGGAGGATCAGGAACGATGTCCAACGCGCTCAAGGCCGAACGCTACCGCCAGGATCTGCAGGCGGCTCTTGAACGGCTCCGCAACGCCATCCGCACCCGCGTCCCGCCGCGCGACCAGGCCCATTTCCTGGACGTCGCCGACCGGATTCAGGAGGCCGCCGCCCGCAAGATCGGCGACCTCGAGCAGATCCAGGCGTCCCTGCGGCGCAGCAAAGACACCACCCGGCGCCTCCTGCGCACGCGGCCCGTGGACATGGTCCAGCTCCTCAACGAAATCGACGGGCTCGAGCAGGAGGTCGTGCAGTTCTTCACCGCCCTCCTCCAGCCGGGGGGAGGCCCTTCGGCTCCCGCGTAGGGCGGCCGGCGCTCAGGCCGCCGCGGCCCCGCCGCGGTCGGGCTCCGCCCGCGCCGGGGCGCGGATGAAGCCGGCCCGCCGCGCCCATAGGTTCTCCGGATGCTCGTCCAGCAGCCGGCTCCACGCCCGCACCAGCCCGTCCCTGTCCCCAGCCTTGTAGCGCGCGACGCCCAGCCAGTAGAGCGCCTCGGGGACCATCGCCGAGCGCCGGACGTCTTCGACCACGCGGGAGAAGGTCCGCGACGCCTGCTCGAAGTCGCCGGCGTCGAACTCCGTCATTCCCCGGGCCACGCCCAGGAGATGCGCGAATTCCTCGGGCGGGTGATACCCGTACGCCCGGTAGTGCACGCGCTCCCCGGAATCCAGAACCAGGATCCCCGGCGTCCACGAGACGGCCCAGCGCCGCTCGAGAACGCCGTTTCGGTCGAACGGCACCCGCAGAGCCACGAAGGACTCGTTCAGACGGCGCTCCGACTCCTCGTTGGGATACGTCACCGCATCCATCTTCTGGCAGCCTCCTCACTGCGGATGAAAGAAATCCACATAGAGGGGCTTGCCTTCCGCGCGCGCCCGCGCCCGCGCGGACTCGTAGTCGGGTTCCCATCGAAGGGGCATGGCGTCCTCCTGCGGTCTTCTCCTCCGGAGCGATGAACCGCGCCCCCCGCCCGTTACGCCGCAACGCGCTTGACCCCGCGCCTTCTCCGGCCTACGCTGAGCTTTGCATGGACCGCCTGACCTGCGACCGCTGCGGACAGGGCCTCCTCCTGGACGCCCCGGTCCGCTACGAGGTGCGCATCGAAGTGAAGGCGGCCTACGACCCGATGGAGCTGACGGAGGAAGACCTCCGGGACGCCGAAGAACGGCTGCGCGAGGCGATCGAGCGGCTGAAAGACTATCCCGCCGAGCGTGCGCAGGACGAGGTCTACAGGCTCTTCCGGTTCGACCTGTGCGCCGCCTGCCAGAAGGCGTTCCTGGCCCGCCCCCTCGGCGGCCCCCCGCCCCCCTAGGCCGGGCTTACGGCGCTCCGGCGAACCGCGCGCGGGATCCCAGCTCCTCCTCGATCCGCAGGAGCTGGTTGTACTTGGCCATCCGGTCCGTGCGGCTGGCCGACCCCGTCTTGATCATCCCCGCGTTGAGCGCCACGGCGAGATCCGCGATCGTCGTGTCCTCGGTCTCGCCCGACCGGTGGGAGATCATCGCCCCGTAGCGCGCCTCCTGGGCCAGAAGGACGGCGTTGACCGTTTCGGTGATCGTGCCGATCTGGTTGACCTTGACGAGAATCGCGTTGGCGACGCGTTCCTGAATCCCCCGCCGCAGGATCGAGGCGTTCGTGACGAAGAGATCGTCCCCCACGAGCTGCACCTTCCCGCCGAGACGCTCCGTGAGGCGTTTCCAGCCGTCCCAGTCGTTCTCGCCCAGGCCGTCTTCGATCGAGACGATCGGGTACCGCGCCAGGAGGCGCTCGTACAGTTCCGCCATCTGGTCGCTCGTCCGGCGTGACCGGTCGGACTTCTTGAACACGTACGCCCCGCCGTCCCAGAGCTCGCTGGCGGCCACGTCGAGCGCCAGCTGCACCCGTCCGGAGTAGCCGGCCTTCCCGATCGCCTCCATGAGGGTATCGAGGGCCTCCTCGATCGTCCGAAGGTTGGGCGCGAAGCCGCCTTCGTCTCCGACGTTGGCGGAAAGCCCCTTCTTCTTCAAAAGCCCCTTGAGCGCATGGAAGATCTCGACGCCGGCCCGGATCGCCTCGCGGAAATTCGGGAACGAGCGCGGAACGATCATGAACTCCTGAAAGTCGATCGTGTTGTCCGCGTGCGCGCCGCCGTTGATCACGTTCATGTAGGGCACGGGAAGAGTCACCCCCCGGCCGAACGAGAGGTACTCGTAAAGAGGTTTGCGCGACGCCAGCGCCGCGGCGCGCGCCACGGCCATGGAGACGCCGAGGATCGCGTTCGCCCCGAGCTTCGATTTCGTGGGCGTCCCGTCCATCTCGATCATGATTTCGTCGATGAACTTCTGCTGGGTGGCGTCGATCCCGACGAGGCGCGGCCCCAGGATCTCATTGACGTGTCGCACCGCCTGGAGCACGCCCTTGCCCAGATAGCGCGACGGGTCGCCGTCCCGAAGCTCCAGCGCCTCGCGCTCGCCCGTGGAGGCGCCCGAAGGGACCGCCGCGCGTCCCACGATCCCCCCGTCCACCGTCACATCGACTTCGACCGTCGGATTGCCCCGGGAATCCAGGACCTCGCGTCCCTTCACCGCCGTGATTTTCATCGGATCTCCCTCATGTGGCCGGATGGCGTCTCGAGGGCGTTCATTTACCACGTCCCGCCCCTCCAAGTCCAGTGTTGAGTCGCCCGCGGAACGACGCGGGGTTTTTGTTGCCCGGCCGCCTCGGACCCCTATAATCGCGGCTATGCGCCGTTCGTGGTTCGGGATCCTGCTTTTGGCCGCCTGCGCCTCCCCGGACTCCGAGCCGGTCGCGCGCCCGGAACCGGCCTTCGAGGAACCCGCGGCGCCGGCTTCCGGCCCGAGCGCCGCGCGCGACGTGGCGGATCTGGAGCCCTGGGACGGCCGCGAGGTTACCCTCTATGGCACGTTCGATCACATCCAGGCCACGCATGGCGTCGTCCGCCTCCCCAGCGGCCTTCGGGTCATCCTTCGCCATTTCGACCTTTTCGCCCGAGGCGCGGACTGGCATCGCTACGTGGGAAACCCGTGCCGCGCCACGGGGCGGCTGACCCTCTACACCCGGAACATCGAAGGGTACCACGGTCCCGGACTCGACGTCGTCGAGTTCCAGGGCTCTTATCGCGAATGACGTTCCGCAAGATCGACTACCTCGAATGGGCGCGGACCTACATGGGCCGCGTCAAATACGACCTCGCCAAGTCCAACGTCAAGGCGCTCACGCGGGAGGAGCTCGGCCTTGCCCTGGACCAGGTGGCGCTCTCGGCCCCCGAGGAGGAGGGGTTCCCGGAACTCCGCGCGCTCCTGGCGCGGCGCTACGGCCTGGCCCCGTCGAACGTCCTGGTTACGTCGGGCGCGACCATGGCGATCTTTCTGGCGGCCTCCTCCGTCCTCGAACCGGCCGACCAGGTCATCCTCGAATCGCCCAACTACGAACCGCTCTATCGCGCCGCCGCGCACCGGGGGGCGGAGGTGAAGATCCTCGAACGGCGCTTCGAGCGCGGCTTCGGGATCGACATGGAGGAGCTGGAGCGCTGCATCAGCCGGAGCACGCGCGCGATCTTCCTGACGAATCTCCACAACCCTTCCGGGACCGCCACGAGCCCGGAGAAAATGCTGACGATCGGACAGATCGCCCGCGATTACGGCGCCACCGTCGTCGTGAGCGAGGTTTATCTGGACAACGCCTTCGTGCCGGGCCTGCGCCCGGCGGCCGCGTGCGGGCCGAACCTGGTCTCGATCGGAAGCCTTTCGAAGATCTACGGCCTGGGGGGCCTCCGCCTGGGCTGGATGGCCGGACCGGAGCCCGTGATCCGAAAGGCCCGGATCGTCCTGGACTATCTGGAATGCGACCTTCCCGCCCCCAGCGAGTCGATCGCGCTGGTGGCTCTGCGGAAGGCCCCCGAGCTGGCCGAGCGCGCCCGCCGCATCGCCGCGCGCAACTTCGCCGTCGTCGAAGAATGGCTGGGCCGGAGGGACGACCTCTCGTGGGTAAAGCCGGACGGGGGCACCGTCTGCCTGCTGAAGCTCCCGCCCGGCGTGGAGGGAATGGAACTCTCGAATCTCTTGCGCGAGAAATACGGCACGCTCGTCGTGCCGGGAGAATTCTTCTGGATCCGCGGGTTCATCCGCGTCTCCTGCGGCGGAGACGAGGAGGTCCTGCGCCAGGGACTCAAGAACGTCGGGAAGGCCGTCGACCAGCTCAAGGCGCGCCGTCCCTGATCGAACGGACACCCCTTTATCCGGATGGGAGGATGACCATGAAATTCGTCGCCGGTTCGCCGCGGGGCGAGACGTGGGTGCGCTTCGCCTTCGAGGGTGCGCTGGACGATTTCCGCCAGGCCGCGCGCGACAACAATTTCTCGGGCAAGGAACGCGAGGTCCTCGTCCACTACCCCGGGAAACCCTGCCGCCGGATGATTGTCGCGGGGCTGGGGCCCAAGGACCGCTTCACTCCCGAGAAGCTCCGCCGCGCCGCGGCCGCCGCGGCCCAGCGGGCGCGGGCGCTGGATCTCGAGGAGATCTCCGTGACGCTCCCTCCCGGGGACGGCGCGGAAAACGCCCAGGCGGCGGTCGAGGGAATCGCCCTCGCCCTCTATGAATACAAGCGCTACAAGTCCCGCCCCAACGGCCCGGGCAAGCTCCGGACCGTCCGCGTGGACGGCGATCCGGAGGCGGTGCGCCGGGGCGAGGTCTACGCGCGCGCCACGACGCTCGCCCGCGATCTCGTCAACGAACCCCCGAGCGACTGCACCCCCCGCCGACTGGCCGAGGCGGCCCGCGGTGTGGCCCGTCGGGGCGTCCGGGTGAAGGTCTTCGACGAAAACCGGATCCGCCGGATGGGGATGGGAGGGCTCCTCGGCGTGGCCGCCGGCTCGGAGCAGCCGCCGCGCTTCGTCCATCTGAGCTGGCGCGCGCCGGGAGCGCGCCGCACGGTGGCGCTCGTGGGCAAGGGGATCACGTTCGACTCCGGCGGTCTCTGCCTGAAGCCTTCGGACGGCATGCTCCACATGAAGGACGACATGTCCGGCGCCGCGGCCGTGATCGCGGTCCTTTCGGCGCTGCCGGACCTGCGGCCCCGGGTCAATGTCCACGGCATCTTCGCGGCCACCGAGAACATGCCCGGAGGCGGCGCCTACAAGACGCGCGACGTCCTGCGGGCCATGAACGGGAAGACCATGGAGATCATCAACACGGACGCCGAGGGGCGCCTGATTCTGGCGGACGCGCTCTCCTACGCGTCACGCCTGAAGCCTCAGGCGATCGTGGACATCGCCACCCTCACGGGCGCGTGCGTGGTGGCCCTCGGCCCCGAGATCACCGGCATCTTCTCCAACGACGAGAAACTCCGCGACCGGCTGCTCGACTGCGCCCGGCGGCAGGGGGAGAAGATGTGGCCCCTGCCCCTCGAGGAAGAGTACTGGGAGATGATCAAGAGCGACGTCGCGGACATGAAAAACTCCGGCGGCCGATGGGGCGGCGCCATCACGGCCGCGCTCTTCCTCAAGGAGTTCGTCGACGAGGGGATCCCCTGGGCGCACCTCGACATCGCGGGGCCGTGCCTGGTGGAATCCGACAAGCCCTACCGCCCCGCGGGCGGCACGGGCGTCATGGTGCGGACGCTCCTGCGCTGGCTGGAGGAGCAGTAGCGAGCCTCCGGAAGAGTTCGAGATACCGCGGCACGGCGGCCGCCAGCGAAAAGTCCCGCTCGGCGCTCGCCCGGGCGCGCGCGCCCATCTCGCGCCGCAGCGCCGGCTCCTCCACAAGACGCCCCAGGCGCTCCTCCCACTGCGCCAGCGTCCCCGCGAGAAACCCGTTCTCTCCCTCGCGCAGATAGAGCCGGTTCGCCGCGACATCCGAGCCCACCACGGGCACCCCCGCCGCCATGTAGACCAGAACCTTCGTGGAGAGCTTCCCCCGCGTCCACGGGTCCTCCACGAGCGGCGCGATTCCCACGTCGAAGGAGCGCACCTCCGCCGTTTCGTCCGCCGGCGAATACGGCTTGTGCTCCACGCGCACGCCGGGAAGCCTGGGCGCCTCGTCGCAGACCACCTTCACCCGGAGTCCCTCGTGCCGGCGGCAGAGCCGCGCGAGCGGCCCCTGAAGCATCTCGAGCGCCGGAAGGTTCGCGGGGGTGCCCATCCACCCGATCGTAACCCCGCCTCCCTCCGGGGCCGTGCCGTCCCGCGGCGTCCACCGGGCAAGGTCGATGACGGGCGGAAAGACGTGTACCCGGTCCGGCGGCGCCCCCGCCCGCTCCGCCAGCCGCGCCAGATAGTCGTTCGTCGTGATCACGGCGTCGGCCTCCCGGACCGTCCGCCGGAAGCGACGCTCGCGCGTGGGCGACTCACGCACGACCCTCTCGGCATCCCGCTTGAGAGTGACGCCGTCGTCGAACTCGTAAACGAGCGCCCGCGCGTTCCGCCGCAGGCGATGCAGAAGCAGCTTCGGCAGGAGCCGCTTCTGAAGCACCACCACGTCGAATTCGGCCGCCTTCCGGGCCAGACCCAGACGGGCGAGCGTCCCGGACGGCCACTCCTCCACGGCGCAGGCGATCCCCGCCTTTTCGAAATGCGGCACGAACTGCAGAATCCGCCAGCGCGTGCTCGGGGCGTCCCGCTTCTGAGTCAGAAAGAGGAGCTTCACGCCCGGAAGTATCGCACAGGCGCGACGGGCCTTCAAGAAAGCGGTCGGCGCCCCCCCTGTAACGCCCGCTCATCGGCGGAACCTGCATATGCGGGCGAGCGTGCAGGCTCTACGCCGGGAGGATGAACGATGAGGCACACCGGTCTTCGGTTCGCGCTTCTGGGTGTGGTGGCGGTCCTGATGATGAACATGGCCGCCTCCGTCACGATCGTTCTCTGGTCCCCGCGACAGGTCAACCCCGCCTTCGTGGAGCCCGGCCGGACGTTTACCGCCGACGTTCAGGGACCCTCGTGGCTCTCCACCGGCGGATGGTCGGCCTCCCTGGCCAACGACCTGCGTTCCTGGAACTGCACGGTCACCTCCGCCGTGGCGGCGAAAATCAAGCACGGCACGCTCGACGGCTGGAAGCTGACGATCCGCGTCCCGTCCGACGTCCCTCCGGAACTCTTCAAGCTCACCGTCTCCCACTCCGCCGGCGCGAGCGCCTCCTGGAGCCACGCCGTCAGCGTGGTGCCCGACCTCGAGGCGCCCTTCTACATCCTGCACATGACCGACGAGCACGCGCGCGACCGGTACGCTTCCCAGGCCAGCGGCTACCGATCCGCGGAACTTGTGGGATGGGCGGCCCCCGTGGTCAACCTCATCAACCCCCGTTTCGTGCTCAACAGCGGTGACGACGTCCACGACTGGTGGAAGCTCAACCGGCCCGACCAGATCTCCTGGTACAAGGCCTCCAAGGCGAAATACCGCGTTCCCACGATCATCATTCCGGGAAACCACGACGTCGCCCCCATGAGCGACGCCGCCCACGCCACGACGACCCAGAAGTGGGACCGCGAGATGGGGTACCGCGGGTTCTCCGTCCGGATGGGGCCGTCCTTCTACCTCCTCGGGCACGACTATTACGACGGGTCCATGAGGACCTGGGCGTCCGAGGAATGGAACCGCAGTTTCTCGGATTCGGCCATCGCGTTCCGGGTGCTCACCCAGCACTACACGGACGCCTACGCGCTCCGGCCGGGCTCGGGGCGCTATCCCCATCTGATGCTCGTGGGACACCTTCACTACAACGACGTGGTCCAGACCACTCCTTATCCGCTTCTCATCACGACGACCGCCGCCGATTACGCCAAGTGCGGCTTCCTCGAGTTCCGCCGGACCTCGACGGGAGGGTGGTACTGCCCCTCGGTCAGCACTCATGAGAACGCCGGCAACCAGATCGCCCTCGTCGGCGACTGGGGCTCGCCCCGCATCACCACCTCCTGGGCCAAGCCCAACGACGGCACCTCCTCCACCAACAGCGTCTCGATCACCAACCGTATCGGAAGGGACTTCTACGACGGGCGTGTCCGATTCCTGCTGCCGGCGGGAGAGTACGCCGTCAAGGGTGGCCAGAAGCTGGCCCAGTATTCCTACTCGAACGGATCCAAGACCGCCGTCGTGGTGAAGGTCAACATCGCCCGCAACGCCACGACCACCGTCTCGGTCTCCCCCTCGAGCGAGCCGGTCGCCCCCGTGACGCGCTTCTTCCAGAACGGGCTCTACCCCTCTTCCAGCTACGCCGGCACCCGCGACACCTACATCTCCGCCTCCAACACGACGACGAACTACGGCGCCTCCACGGCGCTCCTCGTGGACGGAGACGACCCGAACGGCACCGGCCGCGACAAGGCGATCCTCATCAAGTGGGACCTGTCGTCCATTCCGCCGGGAAGCCGCGTGCAGTCCGCGTCCATCACCTTCGACGTCCTGAACCCCAGCTCGCAATCGTACGAGATCTACCGGGCCGGGAAACCATGGGTGGAGGGAGAGGCCACCTGGAACGTGTACCGGACCGGATCTTCCTGGGAGGTTCCGGGCGCCAAGGGGTCGGGCGACCGCGGCACGACCGTCCGCGGCAAGCTGACCGGGACTTCGACGGGGCTGCAGACGATGGCGCTCAACGCCGACGGCGTCGCCCTGATTCAGCAGTGGGTGGACAACCCCTCGTCCAACTTCGGCTTCATCATCGCCAACGCTTCCAACACGGACGGAATCGACCTCTCCTCCCGCGAGATCGGAACGGCGTCACGCCGGCCGAAGCTCGCGGTGACCTATGTTCCCGCGTCCACGACCACGGCCAAGGAATCCGACGTCGTGGAGTCGGAGGACCCCGTGGAGCCCGATCCCACGTCCCCCGAGGTCCTCGCGGAAACCCCCGAGCCTTCGGAACCCCTCCGCCTCGAGGACGCCCCGCCCCCCGCGCCGGCCTCGCCGGACGACTTCGGCGCCCCCGTCGACGGCGGAGATTTCGCGGCCGAGGACAGCGACCGGCCCGCCTGCGGCGCCACGGGAATCGAGGCGCTCATCGTCCTGGCGGCGCTCCTCCTGAGGCGGAGAAAGCCGTGAGAGTCGCGCTCGCGGCGGCCGCGCTCCTGACCGCCGCCCTTCCGGCCCGGGCGCACGACGACGGCGCGACGTCCCACGACGTGCGCGTCGGATCCCGGGAGATCGTCTGGACGGTGGACGCGGGCGTTCTGGAGCTCGCCCGCGTCGTGCGGATCGAGGGGTTCACCCCGCGGCTGACGGAGCTCCGCGAAGAGCGCCTCCGCGCGGCCGCCGCCGAAATCGGAGAGTACCTGCGGGCCGGGCTTCGCCTCCGGGTCAACGGGCGCGACGCCCTCCTGGAAACGGGCCCGCTGGAGCCCGTTTACGAGGCGCTGCCCCCGACGGACCTGCGCCTCCTCGGTCGCGTCCGCCAGCAGTTCCGCTTCCGCTCGGACGAGGAAATCCGCCGGATCGAGCTGGGCACGGACCTTTTCACGGCGATCGTTCCCTCCCCCACCGCGATGTTCACGATCCGGTGGGACGGCAAGGAACGGCAGGAAGTCGTATTCGCCCCGGCCGAACTGCGGTATCGCGCGGAAACCTTCGATCCGCGCTGGTGGGTGGGGGCGCTCCAGTTCGTGCGCTGGGGCGTCCATCACATCTTCATCGGCTACGACCACATGGCGTTCCTTCTCGCCCTTCTTTTGGGTACGACGCGCTTCAAGGATCTCCTCAAGATCGTCACCTCCTTCACCGCGGCGCACAGCCTGACGCTTCTTCTTTCCGCCCTGGACGTCGTGCGCGTCCCGGGACGCCTTACCGAGGCGCTCATCGCCGCCTCCATCGTCTACGTGGCGATCGAGAACTTCTTCGTCTCCGACGGCCGCCGGCGCTGGCTTCTGACCTTCGGCTTCGGCCTCGTCCACGGCCTGGGATTTTCCACGAACCTGAAGGAACTCCTGACCGACCGCGTCGTGGTGCCCGTCCTCTCGTTCAACCTGGGAGTGGAGCTCGGCCAGGTGGCGATCCTCGCGGCGACCTTTCCGGCGCTCGCTTGGCTCCGCCGGACGTCCACCCCCGATCGCGCCGCTCCTCTTCAGCGCCGGCTGGCGTGGGCGGGGTCCGTTCCGCTTCTCCTTCTCGGACTGGGCTGGCTGGTCGAACGAGCGGTCGGACTGGAATTCATGCCGCTCTGACCGCGGCTACGGCAGATTCCAGAGCGTGTAGTACGCGACCGGGTGCAGAACGGCCCGGCCGCCGCGGGAACGCACGCCCCGCAGGGTCAGCTCGTGAACGTGGCCGATCTGGAGCCCCTCCACCGACAGGTGCACGCGCCGACCCTCCTCGAGGACGCGCGCCTCGCGGATCCGGGGCGTGGTGGCGTCCACCTCGGGGCTTCCGTACGCGCTCTGATAGATGTAGGTGTACGTCTTCAACCCATAGGAAGCGGGGTTGCCGGCCGCGGAGGGATCGACCGGCTCCGTGAACACGAGCTCGAATCCGTCGGGCCGGACCCGCATCTCGAGAACCTCGAAGGGAGTCTTGCCCGTCCAGGTGACCCGATCGAGCGCGTAAGGCTTGGGTCCCCGCGAACCCCACCCGCGGTTGGTTCCCCCGACAAAGAGCGTCCCCTCGGCGGTCAGTACCATGGGAACGTTGCCGGATCCGAAGCCGCTCCGGAAGGGAAAGCACGCTCCCTGGTAGCGTCCCTTCACCTTCTCCAGGAAGACGCGGTTGACCACGCTATGGGACTGGTCGGAAACGAAAAGCTGCCCGGCGAAGGGGCCGAACTTGCCGCCCGTCTCGTCGCAGACGATGCCGCTGGCGGAATTGCCGACTTTGCCGTGAGGAAGAAGAACCGCCGGCGGCTCGTACTGCGGGATCCGGGCGGCTTCCACATGAAAGCGGCTTCCGCTTTTGGGATCGGGCGGCCGCGGTCCCATGTTGGGCGCCAGAGGGTACCACTTATTTCCCTCGGGATGGCCCACGAACGCGCCGGGCTTGAGCCATTTGAGGGAACTGGTGCCGTTCCACGGTCCCTGATTGTCGCAGTAGAACATGTCTCCTTCGGCGTTCATGCCGATCCCGCCGGGGGACCGGATGCCGCTGGTCGTGGGAATCATCTTCCCCTCGGGCGTGATCCGCACGCACCATCCGCGGAAAGGCACGTCGCTCGTGAAGGACCCCGTCAGGCAGAGCACGACCCACAGGTTGCCCTCCCGGTCGAATTTGGAACAGAACGCGTACTCGTGGTAGTCCCCGGAGATGGCCCACTCGTCGCAAAAGGTTTCGAAGCGATCCGCGCGGCCGTCCCCGTCCGTGTCCCGCAGGCGCGTCACTTCCCCCCGCTGCATGGCGTAGAACCAGCCGTCCCGCCAGGCCAGCCCCAGCACCTCGTGAAGTCCGGAGGCGAAAAGCGTAAACTTGGCCCGCACCGGCGGCGTTTCGAGGACGTTTTCGACCTTCCAGATCTCGCCCCGCCGGGTCGACACGTAAAGCGCTTTCTCTTCGGGCCGCCACTCCAGGCCGCCCGCCTCGAGCACGATCCCGTCCGGAATGGGAATGGGGACAAGGGCGTAGAATTCGTCTTCCGGCGAGGTTTTCCCGGCGGACTGCGGCGCCGCCGCCCATGCCGGACCCGCGAGGAGGACGGTCAGGATCGAAGCGAGGATCTTACCACTCATAGCGCTGCACCAGGACGGCCTTCTTTCCGGAAAATCTCACGGGAACGCGCAGCTCCATACCGGAGGCATGCGTCGCCACCACCGGTTCGAGGCCTTCGGGCTTTTCGAAGCGCACGGTGAGGCCCTCCGGGGTCCGGAACGCTCCGTCCGCCGTCCTCTCGATCTTGCGGGCGGCCAGCGCCCGATACCAGAGGTTGGCCGGAGGAGCCTCCGCTTCCAGCGTAAACGTCCGTCGGAAGCCGGGACGCCGTTCGTCCGCGACCGCTTCCGGGAAATCCCGCACCCGCACCGCGCCGTACGCGTAGAGGAACGCCGGTCGCCGCCGCGCGTCAAGCTCGTATCCGAGGAAGCGGTACCCGGGCGCCTTCTCCCAGGCGTGCCTGGGCGCCGCCGGCCAGGGCGAACGCGCCGGGTCTTCCGGCTCGGCGAAGGGCGGTCCGTCCGCGAGCGCCACGACGTCGTCCCCGGCGGGCGACTGGAATCCGGGCCCGCGATCGACCCAGTGCTTGGAGGCGTCGATGAAATCCCCGCGCCAGAGGAGAGCCAGCCGCAGGTGGTTCGCATCGAAGGCGAGATGGGCGTGCTCCGGATACCCGACCGCGATCGCGCGAGGCCCGGCGCCCTGGATGAAGTTCCGGTAGATGATCGGCTCAGCCTGGGGGACAAGGAGAATCGGCTGCGGCCCCAGCCCCGCCGGAGGGCGCGCCTGCGGGCCGTCCGCCAGGTATTGCCAGAGCGCCTCGATCTGCAGACTCGCGTCCCCGTCGAGGACGGTCTTAAGAACGCTCTTTCCTTCGGGCCAGAAGGTCGGCATCCGCGTTCCCGGCCGGAGG
Source organism: Planctomycetota bacterium (assembly GCA_035574235.1). Taxonomy (NCBI): domain Bacteria; kingdom Pseudomonadati; phylum Planctomycetota; species Planctomycetota bacterium. Next base: position 27,509 of record DATLZA010000030.1, read on the forward strand.
CTGTTGGGATCGCGAAGATACCGATGGAACCAGTCCCGCCGAAGCCGGCGCGCCATCACGGTGAGGTCCATCCCGGGAACGCCCAGAGATTTCTGCCCGTTCCACGTGTGGCAGCTCACGCACGAAAGACCTTTGGTGCCGGCCAGCTGCCGGCCGGACTTTACAAGGTCGGCGTTCCGGGGGGGCGCGGGAGATTCCGAACCCTCGAGATCGGCCTTCTCGAAGTCCTCGACGAGAGACCCCACGTTGTCCCCTCCGAAGACGGGCATCCGGGCGAGCATGTAGGGTCTCACCTTGGTGCCGTTCGCCAGTACTTCGCGCATCCATTGAGGCCGCAGCTTGGCTCCCACTCCGGTAAGGTGCGGCGGGAGGCGCCCTTCGTCCCCGATCGTCGGGTCGGTCACCCGGAAAAGATCCTCCACCGTTTCCACCGGCCCGCCCCGGCCGTTCCGCGCGTGGCAGGCGTAGCAGTTGAAGGCCGCCAGGACGCGCTCCACCCGCCGCGCCGCCGCCGGAGGCGTCGCCGCCGGAGGCGCCTCCAGGGCCGCCCGGATCGCCGCGCGCTGACGGGACGACAGCGGATAGGCGGGCGCCCCGGCGGGCGGCCGCTCGGCAAGGCAACCTCCCGTTTTTCCCCGGAGCCCGAGCAGGGGACGCGCCGCGACCGGCCGGTCTCCCCGTTCGGCCTCATGGCACGAAACGCAGCGCCGCAGGAAGATCTCGCGCCCCCGTCGCGCCTGCGCGGGATCCGGCTGAAACTCATCGCGGCGCGGATCCGGGCGGGCGCGCTCGGGCGCCTGGCCGGACGGCGGCACGTGGCTGAGCGCTCCGGAGGAAATCGGCTGTTTTGAAAATCCCGGCCCTTCCCAATGAACCTCGAGGCTTTCCTCCCCCGCCGCTTCGAACCATTCGACGGTGAGGGCATGTTTGCCCTTCCGCAGCGCGACCGCCCCGGACGCCTCCACGGCCGGATGCGTTCCATCGTTGTCCACGACCAGGATGCGTCCGACGCGCAGGCGGCTGCCGTCGTCGGAGGTCGTGGAGAAGGTGTACATTCCGTCTTTCGGAACCTCGATGTATCCGCGGAACCGTACCCCGACATGATCGTCGCGGCGCAGCAGCGGTTTGAGGCTGAAATCCCGGGCGACGCCCGAAGCGGCGGGCTTCAGAGCATCGAAATCGGGCAGTTTTCCCCACGACCCTTCGAAGTACTCGAACACCACCCCCGGCTGCGCGCCGTCCGGGTCGTCGGGATCCCTCGGCCGACCGCCTACGAAGTGCAGGGCCAGAGCGCCCGCTTCCGAGGCGGAGAGGTTCATCCGAGGCATGCGTCCCGAGGGGCGGGTGCGGAGCGGATCCTGAAGAAACTGCGCCAACGGTCCGGCGGAGGTGTACTTGGCGCGCAGATCCCCGAGCGGCACGAAGGGTCCCGCATCGCCTTTGCGTTCGAAAGGTCCGTGGCAGGCGGCGCATCCGACCTGCTCGTAGAGTTCGCGCGCCTTGGCGGGCGATCCCGTCGATTCCGCGGGAGGCGCATCGGACCGCAGCGACAGGAGATAATGGACGAGCGGCTCGATTTCGGACGGATCGCGGACGGCGGCGGGCATGGGGGTTCCCGGCTTGACGCGGGAAGGCGCCTGGAGCCAGGCGCGCAGCCATTCGGCGCGAAACTTCCGGGCGGCGTCCGTCAGAACGGGCCCGCGCCGCGACGCGACGGGATCGGCTCCTTCGGAGGGATGGCACGACGTGCACCCGAGTTCGCCGAGGAGAAGGCGGCCTCCTTCGACCGGGTCGGCCTCGCCGAAGCGCTCGAAAGCGGGGATGACCGGCGCCCCGTCTGACGGCGGGGCGTCCTGGGATAAGACCAAGGCAAGCGCGACCGTGAAGGCGTAGACCATGAGGCACACGGCCGTCTTTCCATATCCGGCCGTCCCTCATGCGTTACACGAGCGGTCGTTTCGTTACCGCCGCGAGCCATCCGCCCGGCCCGGAGCGCGCCGCCGGGGTACAATAGAAATAAAGCGATGCCGCGCGAGAAAGCCAGCGAGAAGATCTGGTTCGGGGACGACGAGCCGCCGCGCTCCCCGGCGGGGGGCGAGCCTCGCGCGTCCCGGCCGCTTCCGCACGACAACCGCAGGCGCTTCCCCCGCTTTTCGGTGGACGGGGCGCGCATCCGCCTCTACCGCGAAGGATTCCTGGCGTCGCTCGGCCTGGCGCGCGGCAACCGGGGCCGGGCGGTTCTCGACCTTTCCGAGGGCGGCGCGCGGGTGCTTCTGACCGAACATCTCCCGCCGCGCACGAAGGTGCGGCTGCGCATCGAGATGGAGCGCTACCAGGACGCGATCGAAGTGGTCGGCGAGGTCCGCTGGTGCGTCCCGCGGGGACGGCCGGCGAATTTCCAGGCGGGCATCGAGTTCACCGAGGGCGACGCCGCGCTGCGCCGCAAGATTGCGCTCATGCATGAGTGGTTCGCCAGCCCCCAGTACAAGGCGCTGCGGGAGAAGCGCATCCGGGACCAGTGGTTCGGATCCGGAAGCGGCCGATAGCCGAAGCGCCTTTGCCCGACGAACCTGCGTTCCGCGATCCCCGCGCCGCCGTCCGGGTGATCTTGTCGAAGTG